>NZ_JBSVKG010000003.1:0-257846 GCF_054048505.1 Virgibacillus sp. FSP13
TGTTCAATTGACACCATTAGCCGGGTGTAAACACTATTTAGGGTGGCCTTTCGTATTCAGCCACTCAAATATAAAAATCTTTTAAACGAGTCCAGAGAGTCTCGAAAGGAGCGGGAAAAATGAAATATCGTAATAAAACAGTTGTAGCTTCTGTGACAGGTTTAACACTTGAGGGCATGGATATCATGTTCATTTCTTTTGCCATGTCCCTAATTGTCGCGGATTTCCATGTTGGGTTGACGACGGGAGGGTTTATTTCTTCTGTCACCAATATCGGCATGCTTGTCGGTGGAATGATTTTTGGTATCTTGGCTGATCGATTTGGCCGGGTACGTGTATTCACTTATACAATCTTTTTATTTGCAATAGGTACGGGTTTAACGGGAGTGGCCACGAATATTGAACAGGTATATATATTTCGGTTTATTGCAGGGCTAGGCGCTGGTGGTGAATATGGGATTGGTATGGCACTCGTCGCTGAGGCTTGGCCGAAAAATAAGCAAGGACGCGCATCGTCTTATGTCAGCGTTGGTGCGCAGTTTGGTGTGATTATCGCCGCCGTACTCAGCTCTGTATTACTGCCACTTTTCGGCTGGAGGGCGTTGTTTTTCGTTGGTATTATTCCGGTCATATTCGCTTATTTTGTTAGAAAAAATCTGAAGGAATCACCTGCTTGGTTGGCTGCTCAACAACAAAAGCCATCCATTCAAAAACAAGGTAAGTTGATCCAGTTGGTAAACACACCGAAAATGGCATTGACAACTACGGGATTGGCGATCATGGCTACCGTACAAATTGCTGGCTATAATGGCTTGATGATTTGGTTGCCGACCATGCTACAGCGGACGCAAGGATTATCTGTATCAAGCTCAGCTATTTGGACAATCAGTACAGCAGTGGGCATGATTTTAGGCATGCTGACGTTTGGTAGATTTATTGACCGATTTGGGCTGAAAACCGCTTATGGTATATTCCTGCTTGCATCAGCCGCAGCCGTATTTTTATATGCCTATGCTACAGGCAGTGCAGGAGTATTAATTGGCGGCGCGATCGTCGGATTCTTTTCTAATGGAATGTTTGCTGGATATGGTGCATTGATCAGCCGCTTTTACCGTGTGGACATTCGAAGCACAGCAACAAACTCCATCTTTAACTTTGGCAGGGCTGTAGGTGGCTTGTCCCCAATTCTAGTTGGTTTTATCTTGGAACATGCGAGTATGTCTGTTGCGATGGTATATCTTGCAGGGCTTTACTGTATTTCATTCATCGTCATGCTTAGTCTGCGGGGAGATAAGCAAGAAACCGGGCGCGGGCATGAGATAAATAAGGTTTCAGAAGCGGTATAATGTGGAAGCATGGGGAGGATCTCATGCGTCTGTAATTTAGCAAAAAGAAGCAAGGGAGCTATTCCCTTGCTTCTTTAACCTTGATTTTCCAGCCTATAATTGCAAGCTTCAATAGCTGATTCTGTTTGCGAAATAAGCTCTTGATCACCTTTTTCCAAGCGGAGTTCCAGTGCTTTTTCAAAAAAGGACAATGCCTCTGGAAAACTTTTTTGGTCAAATTCATTTTTGCCACAATGCTGATAAACAAAATCTAGGAAATAGGTGTAATCACTATCAGTTTCCGCTATTTCCAGTAATTCATTAAATAGTTGGTTGGACATTTCGTACTTCGTCCACCACTGATATGTATGTGCTAGTCCAAGCTTGTTTGTAAATACCCCATGTTGATTGTCAAGGTCATTGTACATTTCAATTGAGGTATGAAGACTTTTTTCACTTTCCTCCAGCTCACCAACAATTCGTAAAAAGAAGCCAAGCATACCATTCCATCTTCCTTTTTCCTCTTCACTGCAATCATTGGTTTTAAGTTGTTCCAATGTATATCATTCCATGAAGCATCTGAATTTTAGATATTGGAACTTCCCTCAGATTTGGGCCGAATATAAATTTCATATTATATGGGATATCATTTATTTTCATATACTATCTCCTCCATGAATGCATCGTATCAATTCTATCCAAATTTTGCGAAGAAAGTGGGTGGGACATGGGGACAGGTTAACTGTCCCGGCTAAAAACCCCTAAAATACAGGGTTTTTGACTGGGACAAGGGACCTGTCCCCATGTCCCATTTCCCCATGTCCTACTTCAAGCGTGTTAAACTTAAATGTGTGAGGGAGGAGATTCTAGTGACAATCTATGAACAATTAAAGCAATCCTTATCCAATAGAGTAAACGACGTTATTACACCTTTAGAAGTTAAGGCCCAGCTAAAACAGCAATTCGGAACCAATCCAAACAGCGTCATTCTATCAGACTACTGCTATAACCGTTACAATAAAGGAATTCCTTTTAACAAGCACCTCTTCCAATACATAAATAGAAGTTTCTATAAATATTTAGGTGAACATTATCCATACACAGGCTTGATTTTTCATAAATTGAAAGGAACTGATGAACAAATAGTTGTTGGTGAATGGAAGAATGGCGAAAAAGCAATTTATGAGCAAAGCCCTGTAAATTCGAATAATCCTAAAACGCAATTGGAGAATATAAGCAGCGAGCAAATTGTGAAGTTATATGAGAATTACAATGAAATTTTTAGAAATGAAATGAATCTATTAAACTGAAAGCCAACAGAATTGCGTCATTTAATAGGAAGAATTGGGGAATTTATTTGCGCCATTCATACCAATGGGACGTTAGCTAGACAAGTAAACCAGCATGGCTTTGATGTGATTAGCAATGGAAGGCGAATTAGTGTTAAAACAACCGCACAGTCGGAAGGGTTTATTACAATTAATCAGAATACATTTGCCGGTTTTGATGATTTGTTTGTCGTGCAATATGCTGAGGATGATTTTAACATTATTTATTACGGGCCAAAGAGTGAGATTCCTGAGATTGCTAGAAGTTATCAAGGGAAATATGAAGTTGATATTAGTAAATTAGCGGGAATTGCAGGGACAGAAAGTGGGACATGGGGACAGGTTAACTGTCCCAGTCAATAACCCCGTGTTTGAGGGAATTTCAGCTGGGACAGTTAACCTGTCCCCATGTCCCGGGTTATCCTGCTTTTGGGTCAGCAAATTGGCTGTTGTATAGGTCGGCGTAGAAGCCTTTTTTCTCCAGGAGTTCCTGGTGGGTTCCTTGTTCAATGACTGTGCCGTTGTCCATGACCAGTATTTTATCGGCGTCTTGAATGGTGGATAGGCGGTGGGCAATGACAAAGCTTGTTCTGCCTTCCAACATTTTATTCATTGCTTCTTGAATGAATACCTCTGTGCGTGTGTCAACACTGGAGGTGGCCTCGTCAAGGATCATGATTGGCGGATCAGCTAGCATGGCGCGGGCGATGGTTAGTAGCTGCCGCTGTCCCTGGGAAATGTTTGATCCTTCTTCATTTAAAATGGTGTCGTAACCTTCAGGCAGTGTGCGAATAAAGTGATCGGCATGTGCTGCTTTTGCGGCTGCGATGATTTCCGCATCAGCGGCGTTATTTTTCCCATAGGCGATGTTATCTCTGATCGTGCCGTGAAATAGCCATGTGTCCTGCAGCACCATGCCAAAGTTTTTGCGTAATTCTTCGCGTGCCATCGATCGAATATCCACGCCATCGATGGTGATTTTTCCACCTTTTAATTCATAAAACCTTAGTAGCAAGTTGATCAGGGTTGTTTTTCCTGCACCGGTTGGACCGACAATGGCAATCGTTTGGCCTGGCTTTGCGTGAAGGCTCAAATCGTTCATTAAAAGCTCGTTGCCGTAGCCGAAATCAACATGTTCAAAGGAAACGGCGCCTGTTGTCTGACTTAGTTTTCCGGTGGTTACTTCTTTTTTTTCCTCTGCTTCATCGAGTAGAGTGAAGACACGTTCTGCAGCTGCAATCGTTGCCTGGATGACATTGGCAATATTGGCTGTCTGGGTAATCGGCTGGTTAAACTGCTTCGAATAGGTGATGAACGCCTGAATATCCCCAATCGAAATGGTGCGCTGTGTGACCATAATCCCACCAACGATACTGATCAGCACATAGCTGAGATTTCCGATGAATTTCATGACTGGCATAATCAATCCGGAAATAAATTGGGCGCTCTTTCCAGCCTCATACAATTCCTCGTTGACCTCATCGAACGTTTTTAGTGCCTGTTTTTCCTGTCCGTATGCTTTGACAACTTCATGTCCTGTAAACATTTCCTCAATATGTCCATTCAAATTTCCCAGTGTACGTTGCTGCTTACCGAAATAACGTTGTGACTTTTTCAGAAATGGTTTAATCACAAACACAGATAACGGCAGGCTGACAAGGGCAATTAATGTTAGCAACGGACTAATTGTTAGCATCATGATCACAATTCCGACGATGGTAACTACCGATCTGATAAACTGAGTGATGCTCTGCTGCAACGTGTTTCCAATCGTGTCAATATCATTGGTGACACGGCTTAGCACGTCTCCATGTGCATGGCTGTCATAATAATTCAATGGGAGTTTTTTCAGTTTGTCGAAAATATCTCTGCGCATATCGAAGACGGTTTTCTGTGCGACACTTGCCATTAAATATTGTTGTATAAATGTAAATAAACTACTGAAAACATACAAGCCGCCGAGCAGGAGCAACATTCGGGCAATTTTTTCGAAATTAATTTCTGCGCCGGGGGTTCCTTGTAGCTTGGCATACGCACCATCAAATAAGACAGTGATTGTGTTACCCATTACTTTCGGGCCAAGAATCGTAAAAACAGTACCCAAGATGGCTGCGAAGAAAACGGTGATTAATCGCTTTTTTCGGGGTGCGAGATAGCCAAGGAGACGACGGAATGTGCCTTTAAAATCTTTTGGCTTCTGTTTTTGCATCATTTGCGTCTGGTTGTTTTTGGAAGACTTTTTACTCATGCCGATTCCTCCTCTCCTAGCTGTGATTTTACAATTTCCTGGTATACTTCATTGTTTTTCAGTAACTCTTCATGGGTGCCCATTCCGGCTACACTGCCTTTATCAAGCACGATAATGCGGTCTGCGTCGATTACAGTGCTTACTCGTTGGGCGACAATGACAATAGATGCTTGATTTACTTCTTCTTTTAATGCCTTTCTTAATACAGCATCTGTTTTATAATCAAGCGCAGAGAAGCTATCGTCAAACAAGTACACGTCCGGTTTTCTTACCAATGCCCGGGCAATGGACAAGCGCTGTTTTTGTCCGCCGGAAAGGTTGGAACCGCCCTGATCAATGACGGAATCATACCCATGCTCCATTTTTTGGATAAAATCATCTGCCTGAGCAATTTTAGCAGCATGTTGAATTTCCTCCATCGTTGCATCGTTTTTTCCATAGCGAATATTTTCAGCAATCGTTCCTGAAAAAAGCAGTGCCTTTTGTGGGATCAGTCCAATTTTGGAACGGGTCTGTTCCTGGGAAGCATCCCGGATATTCAAGCCGTTGATTCGGATGGCGCCCTCGGTCACATCAAAGAAACGGGGCACCAGATTAACGAGTGTTGATTTACCAGATCCGGTACCACCAATAATCGCTGTTACTTCGCCTGGCTTTGAAGTGAAATCGATATTGGTCAAGGCAGGTTCCGCTGCGCCAGGATAATGGAAGGTGACATGGTCGAATTCCAGTGTACCTTTTTCCTTTTCAACAGTGTCCGTATCATTGTCTGTAATGGATGGCTCTAGTTCCAGCACTTCATTAATCCGGTTTGCTGAAACTGCGGCACGTGGGATGATCACAAACATCATCGACGCCATAATAAGGGCGAACATGATTTGCATCACATACTGGATAAATGCCATCAAATCCCCAATCTGCATACCGCCATGGCCAATCCGTATGCCACCGAACCAAATAATCGCGACGATGGTGAGATTCATCACAAGCATCATGATCGGCATCATGAAGGCCATGATTTTATTCACCTTGATCGATACATCGGTCAAATTGGTGTTGGCTGTTTTTAACCTTTCTGACTCTTCATGTTCCTTGGCAAAAGCGCGAATAACCCGAACGCCGGTCAAATTTTCTCGCATGACAAGATTCAGCTTATCCAGTCTTTTTTGTACGGCTTTAAACAAGGGCATGCCTTTCTTTAGGATGAATAAAATGGAAAAAATCAGAAATGGCATGGTCGCCACAATGACAAGCGATAACTTGGCATCCTTAGATACGGCCATAATCAAACCACCCGCCAGCATGATTGGTGCAGTGATGACCATACGGAGAATCATCATCATGACCCGCTGAATCTGGGTAATGTCGTTGGTTGTTCTGGTGATCAATGATGCTGTGCCGATTTGATCAAATTCTTCCAGTGAAAATTGCTGTACATGGTTGAATACACTGCGGCGCAAATCTCGGCTGTGTCCCATGGCAACCTTGGCAGAATAGTAGCTTGCCATGATTGAAACGCCGATACCAACAGCTGTCACAACTAGCATCAGCCCGCCAATCTTCCAAATATACGGGATGTCACCTTGAACCACACCATTGTCCACAATGTCTCCCATCAAGGTTGGTAAATATAGATCGGTCAACGCCTGCGCAAAAATAAGGATAAAAATAAGCGTGACCAACCATTTATAGACGGACAATCTTTTTAGGATTTTTAGCATGGTTCCTCACTACCTTCTTCAAAATGTGTAGCCAGATGTCGGTGGATGGTCAGTAATTGATTAAATTCTTCCGCTGAAAAGGAATCTACTGCTTTCTGAAATCTGCTGGGAACACCATCTTTTTGTTCTTTTATGCTTGCTATTAATGCTTTTCCCTCCGTACTTAAGGACAAATCCATCTCCCGCCGATTGTCCTTGGCAAACGTTCGATTCAAAAGCCCGGCCTGTACAAGTCCGTCAATCGCGTGACTTAGTGTGCTTTTCGGGAAATTCGTTAGCACCTGCAGCCGCTTCTGGGCAATTTGATGATAGTGCGTCATCGTAACAAGTATGGTAAATTGCGGCAGTGACAAGTCATGGGTAGCAGCTGTTTGCTTGACCTGCTGCATAATCAAACGATGCAACCGCCAGAACGACTGCATCAATGTATAAGAACGAGAAGGCTCATTATTAGTATCTTTCATTTACATCCACCCTATCTTTCTTTTTAAAGCATTTCTAAAATGAACTGTTCAAAATGGAACTATTATAGTTTACCCTTTTTTGATATTGTGGGTCAAGGAGGGAGGTGGGACATGGGGACAGGTTAACTGTCCCGGCTGAAATCACCTAGAATACGGGGTTTTTGACTGGGACAGCGGGACCTGTCCCCATGTCCCGCTGTCCCCATGTCCCGCTTTGTGTATGTTGTGAGATATTTGAATAAATTTGTACTTTATTAATGAAGTGTATTACAATAAAGGAAATATGTAATGCCTCTTATTTGAAATGTGTTGTTAACATTTCATTATCAATTCCACATACGATTAAAGTTTTTAAAAGACTTACCCCTATCTATAATTAAACTCCCAAAAAGACAGTTGCATTTTCAGTATATAATCCATTTAAATACATTACTTTTAGGAAGAGCTGCTTAAAATGAGTGTTAGAAAAGAAGATATTTATAAGCTTGTTGAAGGAATGAATGAATAAGAAACTACACTTGCTTATGAAATATTAAAGAAAATTGCTCAGAAAAAGATAACTGATTTAAATGAAATTATTTTAATGGCTGATAATACACCATTAGATAAAGAAGAATCGTCAGCATTAGCAGAAGTATTAAAGGAGGATACAGTGGACTGGGAGGATTTAATTACCAACAACTAAAAACAATCTTTATCTAAATTCAAGTAAATTACCAGCAATTACAGGGGAAAAATTGAACAAAACGGGACAAGAGATCTGTCCCCCTTGTCCCAGGACTCCATCCTCACGTCCCGCCACCACAAAACGGGACAAGAAACCTGTCCGAGGCCACTGAAAAAGTGACCATCATATTAGATGTCATTGAACAAACCACTGTATTTAGCGTCGTTATTAAATACGATCATCTATATATTGTGGATAGTATACTCTTCATTTTTGTGAACCGGACTTTTTCAGTGGCCTCAACCTGTCCCCATGTCCCGCTTTTTATTTAGAGGGTATGATACTGTCAATCTTAGTCCAGTCAAATGTGTCTTTTTGGATTTTTTTACGCTGGTCTTGTGTAATGATATCTGTTGGACGGTCTCCATTTGGCCAATCAGTATCATGTTCTTCCCAAGTTGGCCGATCTTGTGATAATATAAACGCTGCCAGATCTGCTGCCTCTTGCTTTGTTAATGCTCCATTGTTATTTGGTGGCATATTATTTTTAATATATCCAGCCATTTTCCCTATGCGACTCAAACTTGCTCCATCACTGAAGGACTTATCTCCCCATAATGGTGGGCCTGAATTAGCACCTGTACCAGATCCATCTGTAGCATGGCAGGATAAGCAATTCTTTTTCTCGTATAATTCTTCTCCGTTTTCCACACTTGGTTCAGGAATTTTTTCCATCGTATTTTTCTCGCCCCAAGGAATATCCGCACCTGTTTTAATTCCCTCAGATATATACGTCAAATAGGCAACAATTGAGCGCATTTCCTTACTATCATGTGGGAGTTTTTCGCCATTCATACTACGAACCACACAACTATTAATACGATCTTCAAGTGTTGACACAATGCCCTCACGTGGAACATATTGCGGATATTGTGTTCTTACCCCAACTAATGTTGTATTCTTTGACAATCCACCATCTGCATGGCAACTCATACAAGATAACTCACTGCCAACTTGATCATCTAATACAACGTTTGTTTCACTAAATACTTTTTCCCCATATTGTATATACGCAGTCATTGGGTCGTCTGGGTCTAAATCATCCATGGAAGGAGGATTAAACGCAGGAACTGCTGTTTTTTCATTGTTTTTTTTATATACTGTCGTTTCAACATCATTAGAACAAGCTGCAATTACAAAGAGTATCACAATCATTGTTAACCACAACCATTTATTTTTAAGCAATCTCTCACCTCCGCTATAGTGAAAATTTACAGTTAATAGTTAACCTCTTCAGCTGGTATAATATTCTCTAGTTTAGTCCAATCAAATTTACCTGCACGGATTTTTTCGCGACGATCCTGGGTTATAATATCAGTTGGACGTCCCCCTTTTTTCCAATCTTGATCATGACTTTCCCAAACAGGACGTTCGTGTGATAGTATATATGCTGCTAGATCTGCTGCTTCCTGGTCTGTTAATGACCCTGGATCATATCGTGGCATGTTATGTTGAATAAAACCAGCCATATCGGACAGTCTAGTCATTCCGGCTCCATCATTGAAAGAGCCATCTCCCCACAAAGCTGGCCCTGATCTTGGTCCTGTGCCAAGACCATCTGTAGCATGGCAAGATAGACAATTCTTCTTCTCGAATAACTCATCACCTCTTGCTACACTTGGTTCAGGTATTTCTTCCATTGCTGGGTTCCCTAACCATGTGACATCTTCTATTTCATAACCTTTAGAGACGTAGGTTAAATAAGATGTAAGTGCGCGCATTTCTTTGCTATCGTGATCTATCTTTTCGCCGTTCATGCTTCGAATCATACATCCATTAATGCGATCTTCAATCGTATAAATAACATCTTCACGAGAGCGATAGGCTGGATATTTTGTTGTAACACCAATCATGGAAATGGTATCTGATATACCACCATCAGCGTGACAACTTGAGCAAGATAATTCATTGCCAACGCGTTCAACCAAAACTGTATCTGTCTCCTCAAACAGTTTTTCCCCATATTGTATATACTCTGTCATTGGGTCGTCAGGGTCTAAGCCTTCCGTGGAGGGAAGTTCAGTTGGTAGCCCAGACGTTTCTTCGGCATCTTCCTCATTGGAACAAGCTACAATAAGGACAGTTAAGGTTACTAATCCAAACCAGAGCCATTTGTTCTTCAGCATCCTTTTTTCTCCTCCCATAAGTTATTATAATTTTATAATATTCAGACGCATAATAGAAAAGAAGTAACAAAGACATTTCCCATGATAGAAAGACCGGACAATAGAGATGGGACATGGGGACAGGTTAACTGTCCCGGCTGAAATCACCTAAAATACGGGGTTTTTGACTGGGACAAGGGACCTGTCCCCATGTCCCAGTGGCATATCCATCAAACTTCAAACATACAATTGAACTAACTAAGCTTGGACTGGGGGAGTTAGTGGTGGAGGGTTCGTTGATTATTTCGGAGGATGATTTGAAGCGGTATGTTGAACTGAACGATCAAAAGAAGAAAATTGACCAGGAAATGAAACAGTTGAAAAATAAATTTCATCAATTGTTGGATGATTCAATTGGGAAAGAGGAGAAAGGGGAGCTTGAGCGGGGAAGGTATAAACTTCAGCGTCAAGTGCGTTCCCAGAGTCGATATCATGATGAAACGACTGTTGCGAAGTTGGAAGAATTAAACCTGGAGGATTGCATTGTGCTCGTGAAACGTCCGGATCCCGACAAATTGGAAGCAGCAATTAAATTAGGGATCGTGGATGAAGCGGAATTCGATGATTGCAAACGTACAAAGGTGACGCAAGCAATTGTTGTGAAGGAGACGTTTTGATCAGCGGAATCAGAAGAATTAATCTCTGTTTCCTTTTTTAGCGTTGTCATTAGACATGCATCCGTTAATCCAGAATAATACATCTCCTCAGGCTGTTAGCTAAGCGGTGCGATTCCCCACCACTTTTGCTAGCAGTTTTTGCATGCATAATTTTACTTCGCGTACAACAGGTATTAATCCGCTAAACACTGTAAAGCCTAATCATTAAATGGTATAATAGTCACTGAAATTTATGGATAGAGGAATGAAAATATGGTAGAAGGCAGACGTTCAGATAGACGAAAAAAGCCAAAACGCCGTTGGTTGAAGGTAAGCTTAGCCGTCATTTTAGTACTTGTGCTCGGTGTTGGAGCGTATGCATATTCGATTTATCACAATGCAAAACAAACCGTAAACGAGAAAATGCATCAAATAGTGGACTCGATTGATCATAAAGATGGCAAGAAGAAAATTAATGCCGAAAAACCGCTTAACATTTTACTGCTTGGCGTTGATAAGCGTGAAGGTGATCGCGGGCGTTCGGATGCATTAATGGTGATGTCATTGGATCCGAAAAAAGATAAGATGCAGCTGATCAGTATACCGCGTGATACTCGTACAGAAATTGTCGGGAAAGGGCGTGAGGACAAGATAAACCATGCCTACGCATATGGCGGAACAGACATGTCCATCGCAACTGTTGAGAATTTCCTCAATGTCGAGTTGGACTATTATGTGGAGATGAACATGGAAGGGTTGTCGAAAATGGTCGATGCTGTCGGCGGGATAACCGTTAATAATGAGCTTGACTGGTATGATGAAGGATACTACAAAAAAGGGTACCATTATAAAAAAGGCAAAATCACACTGAATGGTCCGCAAGCGATGGGGTACGTTCGCATGCGGCATCTGGATCCGAACGGTGATTTTGGCCGGACAAAACGCCAGCGTCAAGTTATCGAGGCTATTATTGATAAAGGTGCAAGTATCGCATCGGTTAATAAAATTGATGATATGATCGATGTGCTTGGAAACAATATGGCAACCAACCTGGACTTTGATGATATGAAAAATTTGCTTTTCAACTATAAGGATGTACGAAAAAATATGGTTAGCTATATGATGAAGGGAAATGGCACGCGGATTGGCGGCGGTTATTATTTGATTGTGCCTGATTCGGAAATTGCCAAGGTGCATGATATGTTAACAAAATAAATTGAAGGGAGCCTGCACTTGGCTGATGGAGTGCGGGCTTTTTATTATGCTTATTTTCGATAGTTTAATTTGTCATTGTTTAGGGGGAATGTTCGCTTTTTTACTTGGCCACTGAAATGGGAGCAACTAGATTTTCTAATCGTTGCTATTTTTCAACACGAATACAGCGTGATATAATAGGAATATAGTAGTAAGTAGATTTATCCCGAATTAATGGGAATCCCCTCACAATAAAGCTCTATTTTATAATTTAATTTTCTAACAAGAACCAACAAAATTTACGTAACACAGAAAGGAAATTCGATGGAAAAAACATTAGAAAAAATTTTCCTCTCATCGCCACATATGAGCGGAAATGAGCAAAAATACATTCAAATGCCAACCGGCCGTGATTGGGCATCGACGCTTGGAAATAATGTTGATGCGTTTGAAAATGAATTGGCCACATACAATTTGATTAACGATGCGACAGCAGTTACGTCTAGAACGGCAGCGATTCAACTGGCTTTGCGCTTAACACACGTTGGCAAAGGTGATACCGTTTTTTGTTCTTCGTTAACTTCGGTGGAAAGTGCGAAACCAATTGTCTATCATGGGGCAAAACCGGTTTTCATTGATTCTGAGCCGGATACATGGAATATGTCACCAGATGCATTGCAACGTGCTTTTTTAGATGCGATCGAACAGAAGAAACTCCCAAAAGCAGTCGTAATCGTTAATTCATATGGCCAAAGTGCAAAAATGGACGAGTTATTGGAAATTTGTGATGCATACGGCGTTCCTGTGATTGAAGATGCTGCGGAATCGCTTGGCAGTGAGTTTAAGGGGAGAAAAAGTGGTACATTTGGTCGCTTTGGCATTTTCTCATTTGACGAAAGTAGCATCATCACGACATCTGAAGGCGGAGCACTGATTTCAAATGATGTGGAGGCGTTGAAGAAAGCGCGATTTTTAGCAACGCAATCACGTGACCCTGCACTCCACAATCAGCATAGCATCGAGGGTTATAGCTATCGTATGAATAGTATTGTTGCTGGTTTCGGACGGGCACAGTTGGAAGTGTTAAATGACCATGTTGCCAAGAGAAGATCGGTGTTTGACCGTTACCATGAGGCATTTGGCCAATTGGACGGAATTGAGTTTCAACCAGAATTGGAAGAGGCAACATCGAATCGCTGGTTAACCGCGTTTACGATTGACTCAGCTAAAACAGGGGTTTCTCGTGATGATATTATTCGCGCACTTGAAGAAGAAAATATTGAGGCCTGTCCAGTATGGCAGCCAATGCATTTGCAGCCGCTATTTATTGAAATGGATTACTATCAACATCAAGAAGGAAATAGTATATCCGATGAATTGTACGAAAAAGGTGTTTGTCTGCCGAGTGGATCGGATTTGACGGACGCGGAGCAAGAGCGGGTAATTCAAGTAATTCAGGATCTTTTGAAATAAAAGTTGAGGTTCATGTCGATGATGCGGCATGGATCTTTTTTTGATTGAGTGTGCAGAAGCGGCAAGTTTAAAAGCATCTTTTTTGGAAAAAGTAATGGTGAAAAGGGGTGCTATGATGGGAAATAAAAAATACACAGCAGCTGGGACAGACATTGAGACGGTAAAACAACAAAATGATGATTCTGGCATGTCGTATAATGAAGCGAAAGAATTTATTGCAAAAACAACTGGTGGACATGGTACTGGAGTTTACAGTGATACAGATCGTGAGGAAGTCCGGAAGAAAAATCAGAGCTAACTGGATGTGCTGGTCGTTGTTGACGACCAGCATTTATTTTACCTGCGTTTCATTTGCTCTTGCGCCATTTTTACCATTTCTTTCACCATATTCCCACCGATTGGGCCACCGATTTTACCCGCTTGTTCGGAGGTAAGCTGGCCGTTATATTTTTCTTTTAACGGAATGCCCTGTTCGTTAGCCACTTCGTATTTCACATCATTAGGATTAGCGCTGTTCACATCGTATCCTTTTGCTTTCATAACTTGCCCTTTTAATTGTTCTAAATCTTTATTTGCCACGTATAACGCCTCCTTACTAAATAGGCTTTCCTAAATAGTGCTGTTCACTTCATGGTAATTTTTTAATAAAAATGTTCGTTTAGGAGATAGTAATGGGGACAAGGAGGGATCGTGATGGAAAAAGATTATGAACAAGTATATAACACATATAAGGAACAAGGTGAGCAACAGGCTAGTGAGGAAGCGGGACAAGAAAATTTGGACGGAAAAGAATCAATAGCAGCGGTTCGCAAAAATGATGATGGTGATATCATCGCGTTTCAGACAAATACAGGACGTGAATTGGATTATGTGACGGCATTGGACGAAGCAAAAGCTGGAAAACTTGCGCATGTTGATGTTTTTTATAAGTATGGGCGGGATATTATTCGAAGTGAACCAGATGGGATAAAGGAGAATAATTTGGATAACTTGCCTACTTTTTGATTTGACTGGCTGCCAGGGATTAGTGTTTCATCATCCAAACGGTCTGAATACATATATTCTTTTTCTTTTATGATCATGTTAATCCCACTTTCATTCATTTTCTTCACCTACCTTCAGTATACTTGTATTGCATTCAAATGTGCGAATATACGTATAATTCATTGTACTACATGTATAATCAATTTGTGAGGGGGTTATTCATGAAGTATTTGGGAGCCTACTATTTGGTACCGATGATTAACAGAGGAGTTAGTTCAAAACAAAAAAGCGTCACAACCCTGAAAATTTTTCAAGATGTGACGCTTTTGCTGATAAACTTAAATTCAAGCTCGACTCTCTAATTCTTTTTCCGACCCTGCCACAACTACTGCAGCAGAAGCATCCCCAACAATGTTCACCGATGTTCTTAACATGTCCAGAATGCGGTCGATACCAGCGATCAATGCGATTCCTTCTAATGGCAAGCCAATGGAGGAAAGGACCATGGTAAGCATGATTAAGCCTGCACCAGGAACACCAGCTGTTCCAATCGATGCGAGCACCGTTGTAACGACGACGGTAAGCAATTGGATGAAAGAAAGATCCAAGCCATAGAATTGGGCGATGAAAATAACGGAAACCCCTTGATAAATGGCAGTTCCGTCCATATTAATAGTTGCGCCAAGTGGAAGAACAAAACTACTAATTTTGCTTGGTACGCCTAAGTTTTCCTGGGTGTTTTTCAACGTTATCGGTAATGTGCCCGCGCTGCTCGCCGTACTAAAAGCAACAATTGCAGCCGGTGAGATGCCTTTGAAAAATACTAATGGACTCATCTTTGCAAATATCTTAACAGCCGATGAATAGACGAGAATGGCATGGACAATACAAGCGACAAAAGCGGCCGCAATTACTTTTATTAGTGGCAATAGTACAGACAATCCATATTCGCCAATAACCGGTGCAACCAATCCGAGTACACCAATCGGAGCAATTTTCATAATGATACCAGTAATTTTATACATGATTTCGGCAAAACCATCAAAAAAGCGATAGACAGGCTGTGCTTTTTCCCCGACCAATGTAATAGCAATTCCTATGAACAAAGCAAAGAAAATAATTTGCAAAATGTTCGCTTCCGCAAGTGCGTTAAACGGATTTTCTGGTACGATGTTTAGAAAAGTCGTGATTACGCTTTGCGGTTCCTGGGATGCAGCTTCTTTTGCCATCTCGGATTCTTCTACTGAAATATCCAATCCTTTACCAGGCGAAAATGCGAATGCAACCGCCAATCCAACAATTATAGCGACTCCAGTGGTCAGCATATAATACACAACCGTTTTGATTCCCAT
Source organism: Virgibacillus sp. FSP13 (assembly GCF_054048505.1). Lineage (NCBI taxonomy): Bacteria > Bacillati > Bacillota > Bacilli > Caryophanales > Bacillaceae > Virgibacillus > Virgibacillus sp. FSP13. The sequence continues at coordinate 15,578 of NZ_JBSVKG010000003.1, forward strand.
CCGCCCAAGCTGTTTCGGGTCTCCACCGCTAGAAACACCAACAACGAGTGTTGCTAAAATGAGTGGGGCAATAATAAATTTAATTAACCGTAAGAATAGATCACCAAGGGGCTGAATCACACTGATCTCGTCTCCGAATATAACCCCAAGAATGATGGCTATAACAAAGGCAAAAAAGATTTGCGTGACTAAATTGAATTTTAATTTCACGGGATGTCCCTCCTATATGTAACGACATAAAACTACCAAATTTCAATATTAAGATATTTCCAACAGCTTCTTAAAAAAGTATAAACGAACAAACACTATTATATCAAATTGATAGATGAGAGGGAAGAGGGATATATTGGGACGTGTGGATGCTGGGACATGGGACAGGTCCCTTATCCCAGCCTGTGCCGATGATTTTGTTTACGGGCTGAAGTTTTTGCGCAGGCGCCGATGATCTGTCTCACGGGCTGATGTTTTAGGTTATGCGCCGATGATCTGTCTCACGGGCTGATGATTTAGTATACGCGCCGATGTTCTAGCACACGGGCTGATGATTTAGCATACGCGCCCATGTTCTCACCCACGCGTTGGTTTCCACATTCACGCCGATGACCCACCCACATGCTAACCGGTATTCCACTTCAAATACAAAAAGAGAGCATACTAGCTCTCTTTTTGTGTTAACATCCTTAACTGGGACAACAGACCTGTCCGAGGCCACTGAAAAAATGACCTTTATATTAGATGTCATTGAACAAACCACTATATTTGGCGTCGTTATTAAATACGATCATTTATATTGCAGATAGTATACTCTTCATTTTTGTGAACCGGACTTTTCCAGTGGTCACGATCTGTCCCCGTGTCCCAGCATCAAACCCTTGCGTTCCGCGGTTTCTCAGGCGGGACAACAAACCTGTCCCCATGTCCCGCCATTAATGTTCGGCGATGTAGCCCCATTTGTATTGGATGCCGCCGATTGGGGGGACTTTGACGTTTTTGACGTAATCTTTGTTTACCCATACATTTGTGTAGAAGTAGATTGGTGCGATTGGCATTTCATCCATGAATATTTGTTCCGCTTCTTGTAAAACTTCTTTTCGTTTTGCAGGTTCTGCGATTGTATTTGATTTTTCTAGTAAACTAGCATACTTGTCGCTTTCCCAATTTGTATAGTTATTGCCTCCTGTCGTTTGGAAGATTTCCAGGAAGTTGATTGGATCATTTACTGCGCCAACCCAGCCCATACGGCCCATCTGGAAATCGCCTTCAGACAAACTATTTAAATAGACGTTCCACTCTTGATTATTAAGTTCTACCTTCACACCTAGATTTTCTTTCCACATATCTTGTAATGCTTGTGCAATTGTCGCATGTGCTTCATCGGTATTGTATGATAGTTTTATCGTTGGTAATTTATCAAGACCTAGTTCATCTAATCCTTTTTGCAGATATTCTTTTGCTTGTTCAATATCGTTATCTTGGAAATATCCTTCCTCATTTTCCTCCCACATAGCCGGTGGAACTAAGGCCATTGCTGGTTGTTGTTCGCCTTTTGTTATATTGGTAACGATGCCTTGACGATCAATCGATAAGGCGAATGCTTTTCGTATGTTCACATTATCGAACGGCTTCATATCCGTATTAAAAGCATAGTAATAAACAGCAGCTCTGGATTTAACATTTAATGTGCCTTCTTGTTTTAACGCTGGTATTGCGGCAAGTGGAATAGCTCCTGTTGGCGAACCTGCCCAATCTAATTCACCATTTTTGTACATTTGTAATTCGGTATTTTCGTCTTCAATCATGTACATATTAATTGTTTCGAGCTTCACATTGTCAGCATCCCAGTAATTAGGGTTTTTCTTAAGGATAATTTGATTTTTATGTTCCCATGATTCCAGTGAGAATGGTCCGTTTGTTACATACTGTTCACCGGCTTCTTGAGCCCAGTCATCTTGGCCGTCTACTACATTATGATTTACCGGATAATACGTATAAAGCGCTGTTAAATCAAGAAAATATGGTGTTGGCTGTTCGAGTTCAACAACGAGCGTTTTATCATCTTTTGCAGTTACGCCAACTTCGTCTAAAGAAGCTTTTCCGGTTTTCGCGGCTTTTGCGTTTTTAATCGAATATAAATAATAGGCGGAATCTGTGTCAGGGCTTTCTGGATTCAGCACCCATTTCCAAGCATATTCAAAGTCTTTTGCCGTTACAGGATCTCCATTGGACCATTTTGCATCGTCACGGATCGTGAATGTGTAGGTTTTTTGATCGTCTGAAACCTCAACCTCTTGTGCCATTGCTTTTTGCGTTTTTCCATCTTGATCAAGCCTTGTCAGCCCTTCAAAAGTTTGGTTAAGCACAGCAACAGATGTCGTGTCTGTAGCTTGTCCAGGGTGCATTGATGGTGGCTCTGTTTTGATATTCACGTTTAAAACCTGTTCATCGGCTAGTTTGGCTTTTTTATCATCTTTGCCATCTGTTGCATTTGAATTATCTTCACCACATGCGGAGAGTATAAAGCTCATCATTACTACGAATACGATCAGTGTAGACCATTTTTTCTTATTCATTAAAATATCCCTCCAGTATTGATCTTGATTGTTTGGTTATTGAAACGGAAAACGTGTTTTTTCATTGATACGCAAAATAAATGATTGAAGTAGTTCTTTTGTTGCTTTTAGATCATTTACGTTCACTAGCTCAACGGGAGAATGGGCGTTACGGGATGGGATGGATAATACCCCTGTTGGCACGCCTTTATTCGCAAGTGCAACGGCACCACCGTCTGTACCTATCCCTGTGAAAATCTCAAGTTGATAGTCAATTGCTTGTTCTTTAGCTAGCTTGATGAGGTGATCTTTTATTGTCTTTTGCACAATTAGGCTGGAGTCCATTACTTTAATTCCGGTACCTGCACCTAAACGCAAGCTATCATCCATTATTTCCTCAGGGGTGTCGCTAACTGCAGTTGTGTCAACGGCAATAGCTGCGTCAACATTTAATCCATTGATAGCAGTTTGTGCGCCACGTAGACCTACTTCCTCTTGAACAGCAAATAGGAAAATGAGTTCACCGGCAAATTCTTTATCCTGCAATTCGTTTAGTACTTGAAGGAGTGTAGCACAACCTGCACGATCATCAAGTGCTTTTCCAATCACCACTTCATTTCCTTTACAGCCAGTTAGCTTACTTTCCGTAGACCATGTTATCGGTGTGCCAACTTCAATTCCTAAATCGAAAACATCATCTCTTGACGAGGCGCCAACGTCTATATAAAGACTAGAATGCCTACGAACCTTCGTAGGATCGTCGAATTTCATATAATGGGCGGAAATTGTTCCGATTAATCCGTCTACTTCTTTTTTTGAACCAAGGACTTTGACCTGTTGAGCAGGAAGAATTCGATCGTCATGTCCACCAAGTTTTTCAAAACGAAGCAGCCCATTAGGTTCGATTTTTTTAACAATGAAGCCGACTTCATCCATGTGTGCGGTTAACAGTATTACGGGTCCAGGTTTTGTCCCTTTTTTTCTAGCAATGACATTTCCAATAGAATCAACATCGACGGAATCGACTTTTGGTTTTACATAACTTTCAATGAAGCGGGTAACTTGATGTTCGTAACCACATGGGCCATTTAATGCGGTTAACTGTTTTAGTAGATCGATCATGTATGTAGCCTCCTATTACAAGTATTCAAAGGTATTTTTATAGATTTGTAACTGGACAATTGTATTAATATCCGTCACTTGATCGAGATCGGTAATTTTTAAAACGGTTTTTGTTATCGCTTCTTGATCGGCGACATTGATTTGGACAAGCAGCGGATATTCCCCTGATGTTAATGTGACATATCGGATCTCTTTCATGGTGCCGAGTTCTTCAATTACTTGATTTATTGTTTGCGGATGCACCTTTAGTTGAATAATAGCCCCAGCTTTAAGGCCCAGCGCAATTGGATTGACCACCCCGACAACATCTAACGTATTACTATCGCGTAAGTTTTTATACCGCAGACGCACAGTCTTTTCGGTGACATTCAGTTCTTCAGCAAGCTTTCTAAAAGACATTCTTCCATCGACAGATAATAGTTGAATTAATTTTTGATCTAACTCATCGATTTCATACTCCAATGCATTACCTCCTTTCGATACTTGAATTAATAACTTTGGTGATAAAAATGTGGATAGTTTTTAAAATAGTATCTATTTACATTAGGTGAAAGATAATAAACTACCTAATATAGGAATTGATAGATATTATATAACTTCAACTATTATAAATCAATTGTTTTTTGAAAATAGGTAGAAAATTTTAACTTACTTGAGTGTTAATGTCGTACGTGGGTACGTGATAGTGTAAAGTCACAGTGTGAAATATTAATAAATGGGGGAGGTGGTGTAGCGGTACTAGGGAATGATTGCAGATCAGCAAGCCGGCCAAATAGGTGAATCCAAATTAAAAAAACGCCAAAAGAGAGCAGTCTCTCTTTTGGCGTTGATCGTAACTGGGACAAGAATGGGACAAGGGAATGGGACAAGGGGACAGGTCCCTTGTCCCAGCACGATATGCTTGCGCCCCATGGCTTCTCGAGTGGGACAACAAACCTGTCCCCATGTCCCGCTATACGTTAAATTGGTCGACTAGTTCTTGTAGTTCTTCGGCCATTTGTGATAGGGATGTGGCGGAGCTTGTGATTTCTTCCATGGAGGCCAATTGTTCTTGTGTTGATGCGGAAACGTTTTGGGCTCCATTTGATGTTGTTTCTGCTACGGCTGTTACTTCATCAAATGTGGTGACAAAGTGTTCTGCTCCGGATGAGATTTCTTGAATTTTCGATGTAACTTGCTGAATTTGTTCTGTTACGGTATTAACAAAACTTGTAATATTTGTAAATGATTGTCCCGCATGACTAACGACTTCAATTCCTTTATCTACTTCTGCGGTTCCAGTTTTCATAGATTTCACTGCATCGTTTGTCACATCCTGAATGGCAACGATCATCTGTTTAATTTGCTCAGATGATTGGGATGACTGCTCTGCAAGCTTTCGAACTTCGTCGGCAACAACCGCAAAACCTTTGCCATGTTCTCCGGCTCTTGCTGCCTCGATAGCTGCATTCAGTGCAAGTAAATTTGTTTGCTCAGCAATATCTGTAATAACATCGACAATCTTACTAATCTCTTGTGAATGTTTTCCTAGCCCCTCAATATTAGCTGATAAATCATGGACGGTTTGCTTAATGAATTCCATTTGTTCAACAGTTGTTTTGATTGCCTGATTACCGGATTCCACAACCGATGTTGCGTTAACCGCTGTGGTCGAAACCTCATTGGAACTAGTGGCAATTTGTTGAATCGAATTTGACATACCATTTGCCATTTCGGAACTTTTTTCAATGTTTGCCGACTGGCTTTCCACTCCAGATGCCACTTCTTGGATCGATGATGAAATTTGTTCCGTTGCAAGTGTATTTTGTTCCGTACTTGCATTTAACTGTTCGGATGATGCTGCTAGATTACTAGCTTTTTCCCGAACTTGTAAAATGACGTCACGAAGGTGAGTTCTCATTTGATTAAACGCTTGTGCTAATTTACCTAATTCGTCATTTCGATGCAGATCAACTTCAACCGTTAAATCACCTTTGCGCATTTTATCCGTTGCGCCTACTAGCTGATTGATCGGTCTTCCAATCGAACGGACCATGAAAAAGATAATAACTCCACTTAAAATAAGTGAAATAATAATGACGATTAATGTTATATTTAGGATTGGCTTGACTGCTTGATCTACTTCGTCTTGATACATGGTCCCGGCAATTTTCCAGCCTGTCATATTATTTGTAGTAAAGGCCATTTTCTTTTGATCGCCATCTAACGTGTAATTAAATTTCCCGGATTCGGATTTATAAATGTCTTTGATGAAAGACTGTGTTGCTTCTGAACCCGCTTCATTAACAGGATGGCTAATGTAATGGCTTGTTTTATCTAATAAAAATAAATAACCATCATTTCCGATCGCAATGTTATTAATCATATCCGATAAACTTCCAAGCTTCAGGTTGACAGCGACAACACCTTTACCGTCCACAGTTGCTTTTGCCAGTGTTACGACTGCTTGCTTTGAAGACTTTGATACATATGGATCCGTAATAATGACAGTACCTTCGTTGTCCATCGCTTGTTTGTACCAAGGCCGTTCGCGTGGATCATAGTCTGCTGGATTCTTAAACGACGTCGGTGAATTCATAAACTCCCCAGACTCTGTCCCCACATAAGTTTGTTCCACATCTGCCTTCGAGTCTTGAATGGTATCAAGTATTTTTCTTGTTTGGTCATCACTATTTTTAACAATATCGCCAGGAGTAATCGCGTTTGATAGATATTCAACATTCTCCATTTGGGCATGTACAAACTGGTTGACTGCTTGACTTACCAAATCAACGTCTTTTTGCGCTTGATCAAGCATCTGCTCATCAACATTATTCTTTGCACTCTTATAGGATGTAAGAGAGATAACAATGCTGGGAATCAGCAAAACAATTAGAAAAGATAAAATCAGCTTACTCTTTAAGCTAAATGAAAATTTGCCAGACTTCTTTTTCTTCAATATATACTCCTCCAGTACTCTTCGCTGTAAATTAAAACACACTATATATATATCGACCAAAGTCACAATTCGTTTAGTAAATATTTCAAGTTTAATAGGAAAAATAGACTAGTGGGACATGGGGACAGGTCCCTTGTCCCGACCTTTGCTAGGGCAAGAAGGGCGGAGGACCGGGTTTCTTGACCAGGTTTTTGCTGGGACAGCAAACCTGTCCCCATGTCCCGCCACCCATGTCCCAATTGTAAAAATGAGGATGACAGTTTAAGATAGTGGTATTATTGTGGATTATTCTAAACTGAATCGGGGGTTGCTTGGATGACAACTACATTTTTTTCTGATAGAAAGGCACCATATATTTGTACGCCACTGACAGGAACTAATAAAAAGGAGATCATGGATGAACTGAAAATCATTATTCCGAAAAAGCCGGATGTCATTGAATGGAGAGCGGATTTCTTGGAGGAAATTAGTAATACTGCATATGTTCTATCGATTGCTGAAGGGATAGCTGCTGTCATTGATGTTCCGCTGCTTTTTACCATTCGTTCGGAAAAAGAGGGTGGACAGAAAATATCCTTGTCCGAGAAAGAAAAGGTTCAGTTGTTGAGCCAAATGTGTGAAAACCAAGCGATTGATGTGATTGACTTTGAAGTATCCAACAGACCTGAACATATTCACGAGCTGAGAAAGCGATCAAAAGAAAATAAGAAGCAATTAATCTTGTCCTATCATAATTTTACTTTCACACCAGCCAATTCGGAAATGATGAAGCGGGTTTTTATGGCTGAATTTTTTGGTGCAGACATAGCAAAAATAGCCGTGATGCCAAAAGACAAAGAAGATGTATTACAGTTATTGGAACTGACCAAACAAGCTGACGAGGCACTAACGATACCAATTATAAGTATGTCCATGGGGAAAATCGGCAGTTTGAGCAGAATAATCGGCTGGGCATATGGATCCGCTATGACTTTCGGCTTGGGGGTCCAAAGCTCAGCACCGGGGCAAATACCGATTGAAAAATTAAGGGAACTAATCACGTCGACACAGGAAATAGTGGGGGAGTGGGGGTAGTTTGATAGCTGCTTCTGTTCATTTGCTAGGGCGTTGCGGGATTGCTGGATGGATGCTCATTTGATGAACACAACAAGCAACCTAAGCTAATGAACCAAGAACCCAGGTTGCCTGAACTACTTGAAGAAAGTACGATTACGTCATATTTTTCATACCCACAGTTTCTTTCGTCTGCTCTTCTTCCCAGCCTTTACAAACATCGACCCATTCCTTTGCATTTGAAAAGGTAAATAATTCATCTTGGGTTAATTCAATTGCTGAGTTTGTACTTCCGCAGGCTGGGAACAGTGTTTCAAAGCGTTTCATAGAGACATCCAGAAAGACGTCAAGGTCATTTGCCAATCCAAATGGGCAAACGCCACCGACGGCATGTCCAGTCTGTTGTAGTACTTCATCAGGTGAAAGCATGCGCGCCTTGAGGTGGAATGTGTTACGGAATTTTTTATTATCAATTTTGGCATCCCCTGCCGCTACAACCAGGATCGCCTTTTCTCCTTCTCCTCTGAAGGATAGCGTTTTCGCAATTCGCGCTGGAGCGACACCAATCGTATCAGCTGCCTCACTAACCGTGGCACTTGAATTATCAAATTCCATAATGTCCTGATCACGGTTCCACTGTTTAAAATGCTCTTTTACACTTTCAAGTGACATTTTATTCCATCCTTTCTTTTTGAATATTGTGTTGGATTGTATCATGCTTTAATGGGATAAAGCAACGTTTTTGGTTGGAGTAGCTTTTTGATTGCCTCCAATTTTATCCTCACTGGAGTTGCATTCAATACAATGACACGAAATAAAATTAATGAAGGATTTGATAACCTTGCAAAAGGGGAGTCGTCGAGGATTATAATTAGGATGTGACGGCTTTATCAAAATTGAATGTTAGTAAAATGCCCGAATGACGTTGGAAAATCGGGGTGTTTCTTTCGCTCGTATAGTAGATGGTAGACACTCCTGCTGAATGCGTTTAAGTTTTTCATCTATCGTGTTTTTCACCACCGATTCTGTTAAACTGGTTTCCGTCAAATGATATATAATGATGTTATGAAACAGACTAGACCAAACCCGAAGGAGCCATACCTCATGATTCACCAACACCAAAAAAACAAAAATCGGAACCAATATTCATCTGTCAAATTTAATCTGAAAGTAAAAATGATAGCACTGATCAGTTTATTGATTATTGGTATATTTATTGTTTTTTCTGTGTTTCTTCATTCGTTTATTTCCAATACAATCGAAAATCAAATTGGCAAGCGGGCATTGGGGGTAGCGGGGAGTGTTGCCAACATTCCGGAGATAGAAAAGGCATTTCAGTTAGATGACCCTGCTTCCGTGATTCAGAAAATTGTCGCACCAATCCAAAAGGAAACAGGTGCTGAATTTATTGTGGTTGGAAATAGGGAAGGAATTAGGTACTCCCATCCAAGACATGATCATATTGGAAAGAAAATGGTTGGCGGGGACAATGACCGTGCTTTGTTTGAAGGGGAATCCTATGTTTCTAAGAAAATCGGGTCATTAGGATTATCCATCCGCGGGAAGGTGCCGATTTACAATGAAACGGGAGACGTTATCGGGTTGGTATCTGTCGGGTTTCTGAATGATGATGTACAAGGCATTATTAAAGAACAGAGTAAATCGTTATGGCTAACCTTACTTGGTATTGTGCTACTGGGTATTATAGGTGCCATTCTTATTTCCCATTATATTAAAAAATTACTATCTAATATGGAACCGGAGGAAATCTCGCATTTGCTGTTACAGAAGGAAGCAATATTACAGTCTACACACGAAGGAATTATTGCTGTTGATCATAAAGGGCTCATAACGATGATGAATAAAGCGGCACAACGAATTTTGTTTAAATCTGAGCAGCAAGCAAGTGACGTTATTGGAACGCCAATAGAGGAATTATTGCCACACACCGCACTGTTCGATGTGCTGGAAAATGGTGAAAATCATCATGACAGGGAAATGGTGCTTGGAGAAAATGTTGTGTTGGTAAATCGAATGCCTATTTATAATGAAGAGAAAACGATTGGTGCTGTTTCCACGTTTCGCAAAAAAACAGAAATAGAACATGTGACAAAGGAGTTATTGCAAATTAAACAATATGCCAATGCGCAACGTGCCCAAACACATGAATTTTCCAATAAGCTCTATATCATTTTAGGGTTACTTCAGCTGGATCAAAAACAGGAAGCAATTGCGTATATAAAAAAGGTAACAAATATGCAGCAGAAATGGTCACGTTTTCTGCTCGAAAATGTAACAGATCCAATGGTTCATGGACTGTTGCAAGGGAAGTTTAATCAGGCAAATGAGCTTGGGGTGAAGATATCCATCCACCCGGATAGCCAGCTGACCGACCGCATATATGGGACGAAAAGAGAAGCACTAATAACAGGGCTTGGTAATTTGCTTGAAAATGCAATGGAAGCAGTAAAAGACCAGGAGGAAACGAGGCGGCAGGTGTCCATCTTTTTTACAGATATCGGGGAAGATATAGTAGTGGAGGTAGAAGATTCTGGATCAGGTATTTCGGCAGCGGATGCGGCTTTTATTTTTGAACAAGGATTTTCAACGAAGAAGGGCAAGCACCGGGGAACTGGACTAGCATTAACACAGCACGTCCTGCATGCGATTGGCGGAGAAATTACGCTGGAAGAAGGGGATCTGGGCGGAGCATGTTTCGTGATGATCATTCCCAAAAATGGAGGGATTACGAATGGATGAAAAAATTCATGTACTCATTGTAGAGGACGATTTTCGGATAGCGGGTATTCATCGTCAATTTGTGGAAAAAATGGACGGGTTTGTCGCAGCGAAGGTAGTCAAAACAGGAGCAGAGGCTTTAGCTTATTTACAGCATTGCGATAATCGGCCAAATCTCATTCTTTTGGATATTTATATTCCTGATGTAGAGGGACTTGATCTATTGTGGCAAATCCGCGAGACCTATCATGAAATCGATATAATTGTTGTTTCTGCCGCTAAAGAAACGGAAACGTTGGGGCAGCATTACGCGGGGGCATTTTCGATTATGTAGTGAAGCCAGTTGATGCGAGTCGTTTGAAGCAATCGTTAAAGCGGTATAGAGAGCGGCTTTGTTTTTTAGCATCGAAGGAAGTAATGGAACAGGAAGATATTGATAGCGTTACTAGAATTAATGATGTAGCTCGCTCCAACCCTACATCCAATAGTCATCTGCCAAAAGGAATTGATTCGATTACATTAAATGATATAAGGCAGTTACTAAAATCGAACAGACAGAACGGAATTACTGCTGTTGAACTCGGTAAACAAGTCGGAACCAGTCGCTCTACAGCTAGACGCTACCTGGAATATTTAGTGTCCATTAAGGAGGCTAGGCCAACACTTAAATACGGGAATGTCGGTAGACCCGAGCGCCAATATGTACTACGTGAATTTTATGAACAAAATAAGCAGTATGACGAATAAGCAAATTATGACGAGAAGGTTTATCCCACTTTTTATTCATGCTAAATTTAAGAAGTCTAAAAATTATTGAAGTTATTTTTTCAATAAAAAAATGCGAGCGTTTTCATTGAAGCGTGGAATATGTACATTCATCAGGAAAGGCTATCTTTAGTATGAAAGAAAGGGGAAAAACGATGTTAAGTTTGAGTTTGATAGGATTCGCAACGATATTAATTATTGTATTACTGCTTATAAGCGGAAGAATAACACCTATTATCGCGCTGGTTTTAGTACCTATAGTCGCTGCAATTGTCGCGGGATTTGGTATGGGAGATATTGGTGAATTTTTTAATGAAGGTATTGCATCTGTTATAAACGTTGTCATTATGTTTATTTTTGCGATTCTATTCTTTGGTATTATGCAAGATGTAGGACTTTTCGATCCATTAATTAATAAAATGATTGCCATTTCACGGGGAAATGTGATTACTATAAGTATTGGAACCGTCATTATTGCAGCAATTGCTCAATTGGACGGATCAGGTGCATCCACATTTTTAATTACGATTCCAGCATTGCTTCCTTTGTATAAGCGGCTGAAAATGAATCCATATTTGCTGCTTTTGCTGATTGCCGGAAGTGCTAGTATCATGAACATGTTACCATGGGCAGGACCGCTGGGAAGAACTGCTTCTGTTTTGGAAATGGATGTTACGGAATTGTGGAGACCACTTATTCCAATTCAGATTATCGGAATGGTGCTAATGATTATATTGGCCGGATTTCTCGGTTTTATGGAAAAACGTAGAATCACGAAACGTTATGGACATGAAGAAACAGCTGCAGTACTCGACGTCGACGTTTCATGTGATCAAATAGCGGAAGAGAACAAGGAAGTTTCAACAAAGGATAATACACTTGTCCGTCCAAAATTGTTTTGGGTAAACGTTATATTGGCAATTGGTGTTATCGCGATCTTAGTCTGGGGAATCATTCCAGCAGGTTTTGCCTTTATGATCGGTGTCTGTATTGCGTTACCGATTAATTATCCAAAAATGAAAGATCAGACTGAAAGAATTCGTGCACATGCACCAAATGCTTTGACAATGGCGACAATTATTCTTGCTGCAGGTTCATTCTTAGGAATATTGACTGGAACGGGGATGCTGGATTCTATTGCAACAGACCTTGTTCAAATATTACCGGCATTCGTTGCCCCATATTTACATCTCATTATCGGATTATTCGGTATACCCTTTGAGTTATTATTGAGTACGGATGCCTATTACTTTGCACTGCTACCAGTAGTCGATCAAATTGCTACAGGCTTTGATATAGCTTCACTATCCACAGCGTATTCGATGATTATTGGAAACATTGTAGGTACATTCATCAGCCCGTTTTCACCGGCGCTTTGGCTTGCACTTGGATTAGCAGGATTGGAAATGGGTCGTCACATCCGCTATTCTTTACTATGGACGTGGGGACTGAGTATTGTGTTGTTAATTATCGCGTTACTTATAGGCGTTATTACAATTTAATGGATGTTACCGTGATCAAGTAGAATATAATTCTCAAGCTATTTTGATTGGTGACTAGAAGCTTGACCATGCTTATTATTTGATATTCTATCTTAAGCTTTTTTACACTTTAAGGATAAAATTTTATAAGATTAAAGTATAAGAAAAACTTCGGCACCCGCTATAGACGTGGCGGATGCCGAGTTTTTCTAAAATGTAGAATGAGAGATTATAAAAGTCTAGTACTTTAAATCTCTCATTTTATATAATAAATTCTGGAACATTATATCTTGTTCTACTATTTCTCGACTCGCCAAAGGAGTTGTTATAAATTGCGAACTCAAAATGTTGTATAATTTTTGTTCAGTATGTCCAAAGAAAAGTGGATATAGAAGAAAATCTTTAATGTTTGCTGTTGTAAGAATACCGTCGTTTAAGTAACTATGCACAAAGATACGTGCATCAGATGCTCTTAGATAATCCATTTTTAATCCCGGAGGAGTTAGTAAACTCCCATAATTTTTCCTAGCATAATTACTAAATTCACGTAAAAGAAATTCTACATCTTGTGGAACTTCTGCAGTTTCGATGTCTAGAGCGGAAATTAATTTGTTAATATTATTGTTTTCCTTGTTATTTAGCGTATAAGATTGTACTTTTAACTCATGAGCCACTTCCGAACTAACTAAAATTTTTGATTTTTGTGCATCAGATTCTAAAATAATCTTATTCCAAAATCGAATCGCAGCTTCTTTATTTCGTCTTCTATCTTTTTCACTATCTGAATTAGTGCTATGAATGACATATGCTTTGTACCTGAAACAATTGGTATCAGGCATATACAACTTTGTGATTTGCTGTGATTTTAGTTCCTCTTGTGGTTCCATCATTTTCTCCTAATCCACATCAGATTCCTCTAACAGTTTTTGTGCAAGTCTGGCAGCTGTTTTGGTTTGTTCAAATTCTTCGGCGCGTTTTGCTATGAATTCGATCCAATTCGGCAAATTAGTAAATTGCTCAGATTCAACATGCCAGGTTCCATTTTGTCCAGAAGCTTGGTAACCCTTGTATTTTCCGTTAGCGCAATGACGGCGAATAATTTGTTGTGATAGACCTGTAAGATTTGATACTTCGCGGACGGTAAGATATTTTGGAACATTGAAATATGCATCGATGGATTGCTTTTCTTTTTTTGTAAGTGTTTTTGAAAGCTCGTTCTTATCTTTTTGAATTTTTTGTTCAAGAATTGCCATCTTTATATACGTTTTTACTTGTTCACTAGTGATGACTTTTTCCTGTTCAGGTTTTAATGGTACTTGTTTGAGTATTAGAGCCAAATTAAACACCATCCTTCTTACCTCCATTTTAACACAAGATCGAAACTTTAGAAACATTAATGTATTATTATCATTGTATTCAATAATTGTTGCTTTAAACCTAAAAAATAAGATGGAGTTGCTAATTTTTCCAAAACATTTGTCTACATGTGTGGGGCAGTGAAAAAGCACGTAAAGTATTCCAATATTTTGCTTCGTGCAAATATCTACATATTAGGATGTAAAGTGGTGAAAATGATCCAAATATGAAGGATTTTCAAATAGTATATCGAATTAATTCTATATGAGGTTGTTCAAAAAGCTACCAAATGATAAGCTATGAATCTCTTCGTTGGCTTGTTTTTCCGCTCCTTGGAAAAGAAAATGACTTTTCCCGCGTGGGATGTGAATTCGGGGAAGCTTGTGCTCAAAACTACACCGCCTCGACCTTCTTGCTTCTAATTTGGCACTTTTTAAACACGTTCTATATGCAACAACGTCATAAAAACTTCTGGAGGCAAAAAAATGCTTAGTCTAGATGCAATTGAAGTTATCCCGTTCCCTGCTATCGTGATTGACGCGGATGAAGGAATTGTTTCTTACAACGATAAAATGGGAGCTTGCTTGAAAAATACAATCAAAAAAGGCTATAACATTAAAAACCTGTTTACACATTGGGGTCGTAATCTTGACTCGAAATTGATTACAGCCATGTATGATGATAAAAGTTTTGTTTTTATGGAGGAGGCCTTTGATTCCGATTCGGCAAGCAGGCTCTTAATTGGTATGGAAACGCAAGCCCTGACGTCGTTAAGAACAGAAAATAACACACTTAAAAATCTGAATCGGGAATTAGATGCCATTATTGAAAATTCTTATGACGGTATTTATATAACCGATCACAACGGAGTAACGTGGAAAACAAACTCAGCCATCGAAAGAATTACCGGGATACCGAAAGAATATTACATCGGAAAAAATGTCAGTGCACTTATTAAAAGAGGAATATTAAATAAATCTGTTACAGAAAAAGTTTTGAAGCACCGGCGAACGGTTTCAGTCGTGCAGAAAAATTACACAGGTAAAGAGACACTGCTAACGGGAACCCCCGTATTTAATGAAGAAGGGGACATTGAAAAAATCGTAACAAATATACGCGATTTGTCCGATTTGAATGAACTGCAGACGGAATTAAGGAAGGTAAATCAACTTAATGACAAATATAAAGAGGAAATCATTCGCTTAAAAAATAATGCCCAACAATTAGAGGGAATCATCACAAAGAGTAGTGAGATGGAAAAAATTTATGACACAGCCAAACGCATAGCCAATATTGATGCGACGGTTTTAATATTAGGTGAAACCGGTGTTGGCAAAGATGTGCTAGCAAACTATATCTATTCAAACAGTACTCGCGCAAAAGAAGGGGATTTGGTCAAAGTTAACTGTGGAGCCATTCCACCTGATTTATTGGAATCTGAATTGTTCGGGTATGAAAGCGGAGCATTTACCGGTGCAAATCAGAAAGGTAAACCGGGCATGTTTGAAATGGCCGATCAAGGGATTCTCTTTCTGGATGAGATTGCAGAACTACCATTAACATTGCAAGTAAAATTACTGCGCGTTTTGCAGGAAGGTGAACTTCAACGAATAGGTAGTACAAAACCGAAGAAAATAGATGTACGCATTATCGCAGCTACCAATCGCAATTTACAGGATATGGTGGAGTCGGGTGACTTCCGGGAAGATTTATTTTACCGATTAAATGTAATTCCATTCGTGATTCCTCCGTTAAGAGAACGGCGCGATGATATTATTCCGTTGATAGAACTGTTTTTAAACCGATTCAATGAGAAATATAACATGAAAAAGCGATTCGATTATGATTTGAAAGACTTCTTTTATGCTTATGATTGGCCGGGGAATATTAGAGAACTTTCCAATCTGATTGAGCGGCTTGTTGTAACGACACCAAATGAAATAATCAGGATGGAAAACCTCCCTCCAGACTATTGCGACACAAATAAGACGATCATTAACTCGATTGTTCCTTTAAAAGAAGCAGTGGAGGCCGCTGAGGAGAAAGTACTTAAGCTTGCGGTAGAGAAATATAACAATACGTATGAAATTGCAGATGCACTAGAAACTAGTCAGCCAACTGTGGTTAGGAAATTGAAAAAATATAAATTAGATACGAAGCTTCACACCTCAAAACAAAGGGGATTTTAAGTATGGTGCTGATCCCCCCTTCTACTTTACTTCCATTCCATTTTGACTAAGACGACATTATCCTTCCAAACAACTCGTCTATCCATGACCTGCGTGGGTAAAATTACGGCCAATATACCATAAAATGTTAAGTTGTATTTAGGTAAAAAGTAATGACAGAAGCAAGATAAATAGATCAAAATACATCTCGAACACACATCGGATGTATCATATAATTATTACAATTGGTTTATTTTTCCTACCTATAAATAGTATTCAGAGGTGATAAAAATGAATACGATATCCAGTCTTAACAGCCAAATAGCTTCCCTCCAGAGTTCCATCAGCAGCATGAATCATCAGCTAAATATTAAAAGAGAAGAGTTAGAGCGCTTAAATAGGGCCCAATCACAATTACTGGATTGCCAAAGTGATTTCAACAGCAATCAGCATCTTTGTTTGAAGCCGGAATTAACCCCAACGACTTGGCACGGAAAATTAGCCGGAGACTTTGACCTTCTTAGAGAAAATGAATTACAGGCAAGTTATATCGTCATTTCAGATGAACAATTACAGGATGCACTTGCAAAATTGGCAGAAAAGATTCAAGAGGTTAAACAGACGATTCTCGATTTGGAGGCGAGCATTGCATCCCAAAATGCTAGCCTCTCTAGTTTGATTAGCCAAAGAAGAAGGGAGTTTGCATAAATGAGCGAGGAAATTAAGGTTGTTCCATACTCAATTGAAGCAGCATTAGCGGATTTGAATGTGGCTGCCCAATCACTAGAAACGACTTTTTCAAAAGAAATTAATGGGGAAAATATACTTGAAATGGTCGACAAAGTGAATGGAATAAAACAAGCGTATGAAGAAATTCTCACGTCTTATCAAACATTACTGACAACTAATGTGGAGGAAACCAGACAAGCGATCGAATCATTCATTGAAAATGAGAAGACCATCGCATCTGCTATTCAATTTATTAAGTAGCAGCTAAGACTAGCTGAGCCGGGAAGGAGGACGTTTGTGAAGGTATTAGATGCGGAGAGTTTACATACAGGAATCGATGAAACAAAACAGGAGATTCACCATTTTCAAAGTCAAATCACATCAATCCAAAAGGCTGTTCGCGGTATAACGACGCTGCATGAATCACTGAAAGGAAAAGGTGGAGAGGCAATTCGCGCTTTTTATAATGAGTGTCATCAACCGTTCCTAATATACATGTACAATTTTTTAATAGATTATGAGGAAATCCTGGATCAGATGAAGCGGGCGGTTCTGTCGTATGAGCCGGAAACAAACGGCATGATAAGACAGGACTTTTTGGAAAATGATGTGACGTCAGGATTGGAAAAGGTTAAAAATGTTACAACAGGCCTAACCGATGAAGCAAATTCCGTGATGGATAGTGTGCAGGATATCGTTGCCCTTCCAAAGCTTGATGACGAAGAATTTTTACATCACGTACAACGTGGCAAAAAGAGAACAAAAGAAACCGTTGAGCAGCTTCATGATTTAGATAATTCGCAGACAAAGGCACTTGGATCAATTGAGGATCAGCTTAGAACGATGAAAGATTACATTATTGATATCCAGTCCGTGTTTACAAATGGTGAAATCACATTGCATAATATAGATAGACATACGGTGGCGAGTATCGGATTCTACCAAAACATGCTGGCAGATACCCCAGTTACATATGCGGCATTGAGAAAACAAAACCAGTTTAACCGTGTTGCTGGTCCATATGTGATGATGATGTACCCGAATATGTTGTTCCCGATAACATACCGTAATCACAGTGCTGGAAACGTTCACCCAGGTGACATAAGCAAGCAAAAACCAATCAAAGAAGTTGCCGAACAAAACAGATTGACAGATCCAGAATCCATTGCAATAGCCAATTATTTGAGAAGAGAGTACACAGATGAACCGGAAATAGATGTGCAAGAAATGGAAAGCGAAGCCAACGTTGAATCCCCTCCGTCGTCAGAAGAAATATATTATACGGCAAGGGAGCCATTAACCTTCTGGCATACACAAGAAGTCGCTGGCGGCTATTCGGATCTGGCAGGAGATCCCTTCATGATGGGGCATATCGCAACTGCGGGATTTAACTTTGCTTTTGAAGATATAGGGACTGTGATTGATCCAGATTCGACAGCTGAGGATAGGTTGATGGCGGGATTATTTCTGTTTGGCAAACCTGTTAAGTTAGTTGGAAAAGGAGCAGAAGCATTTAAGGCTGGAGATAAGGTTAGGGATGCTAGGAAAGTTGATAGGGGTACGGGTAAAAGCCCTTCAGATTTTGCAGATCGTGCTAAACTAGAAGGACATTTTGATAAACATGGGAAGGAATTTGGCGGATTATATAAAAATGCCGACGAGTATCTTAAAGGTGCAAAAAAGGTTATTAATAATGGCATAAAGGTGAAGTATGAATATAAAGGTGAAATAAGGACAGGATATGTCAAGTTTATGGGGAATAACAAAAATGGTAAAGCAAAATTTGAATTTGTAGGTACTAATAATAATGGGGATATTACGACCTACCATACTCAGAGTGGCAAAAAAATTTGGAAGACCATTAATGGTGAAAATATTCCAGTGATTAATCCAGCAGAGTAGGAAGTGAGGATTTATATATGGTATATACGGCTCTTATTAAAAGGCTAGACCCACAAATTGAGGAAGAAGTGACAATTGAGATCGAGGGTATTGAATTTACAGGATTTGCATTTATTTGTCCTTATAAAATTGAAGCAGGAAAAAGTTATCCTGTATCAATAGGGTTTACTATCTTAAATGAGTTAATGATTCGAGAAATCCAGGGAGAGAAAAAAGAAATAGAACGTATTGGTTTGGGTTATGATTATTATATAAGAGGTTTGTTACATGAGGATACAATTGATGCAGGAGTAATTTTTACTGATGAAGATGAATATTTCTCTGATTATCCTGAATTGATGAATAAATATATTGAAATAAAAGTTGATAGAATAAGTATAGAATTTTTAAGGACAACTACTGATTAAAAGGAGAAGAAGTTTAAATTTATAAAGTATTAATACTCACAATAATCATATAGCTAGCTATAAAGCACTTGATTGCCATTTCGGGCATCAAGTGTTTTTTATGAGTTATAGACAATATAAAAAATGCTAATGAAATTCATAACTCGTGATTGTTGTACCATCAAGGAGTATCGTTTTGATACTTGGCGGAACTTAATAGGAATGAGAAATGGGCGAGATGACATTTTACACGGCAGGGATAGTTATGATATGGAACGGCTTACAAACTAACGATAATGACAAAGCTCGTGGCGAAAAACAACAGATGGCAGGATTGTTTCTGTTTGGAAAGCCATTGAAAGCAGCCGATAAGGTGGTTGGCGGTGCTAACGGTGTGGATAAGGTTAGGGACGCTGGGAAGGTTGATAAGGGTACGGGTAATGGTTATAACTATTGGAATAAAACGAGGAATTTAAAAATTCGAGATCTTATCAAAGAGATGATATTATAGACATAAATATGAAAGATGCACGTGGAAAAACTAATCTTGAGAGAATGAAAAAGGGATTAGCTCCACTTGGACCAGATGGAAAGTCTGTAAATCTTCATCACACGACACAGAAAAATGAGAGTTCAATAGCAGAGGTTACACAGACATTTCATAAAGAAAATAGTTCTATAATTCATATTAATCCTAATACTGTACCTTCGGGAATAAATAGAACTGAATTTAATAAGTGGAGAACTAGTTACTGGAAAAATAGAGCCGATGATTTTTAATGTGAAAATGGTGGATAAAAATGAGTGTCGAGGCTTATAATGAAGCAAAACAAATAATATTGAATGATGATATTGCTGACTTTGTTGGAGGTCGTACAAGTGATTTAATAAATTCGGCTGAAGAAAAGTTAGGGTTAAAGTTTACTGGTTTATATTTAGACTATTTACAGACATTTGGGGCAGGTAACTTTGGAGCCCAAGAGATTTACGGAATTATTAGTAATGATTTTGAGAACTCTTCTGTTCCAGATGCTATATGGTATACTTTAACAGAACGACAGGAAATTAATCTTCCTAGTAATTTGTTGATTATATATGATACTGGAAGTGATGAACTTTTTTGTTTAGACTATAATCAACGTGATGAAAATAGAGAACCTAAAGTAGTATCTTTTGTACCTGGAGTTGAGTTAGAGAACCAAACATATGAAATAATTGCTAACGACTTTGGTGATTTCTTATTGGATTTAGTTAAGCAAGAAATATAAAATAATGGAAAAACCTTGATTGGCAAAGTGCCTTTCAAGGTTTCTTTTTTGTGTTGGGCTAGCTGAATATACTGCTTGTTATTTAGAGAATAGAGATAACCCTTGTAACCCATATATTATATTTTTATGAATTATATAGTACGTACACCGCTTTTGATCGATTTAATACCTCATAAAGTTAATCATAAAATCAACAGTTACCACCATTTTATCTGCAGGATTTAACTTTGCTTTTGAAGATATCGGGACTATGATTGATCCAGATTCGACAGCCGAGGATAGGTTGATGGCGGGATTGTTTCTGTTTGCAAAGCCATTGAAAGCAGCGGGTAAGGTGGTTGACGGTGCTAACCGTGTGGATAAGGTTAGGGATGCTGGGAAAGTTGATAAGGGTGCGGATAATCAATATGATGACAGAGTTTTAAAAAGGATGAAAGAAGACACAGGTAGACATCATAGCTTCCCTACATCTTTTGACAAAACGATTTTATCTAACAAGCCATCAGTTGTTAGACCAGATGGACGTGCAGAATATTTACACACAGGAACTATCAATGGTCAACAAGGTGTCTATCATATAACACTTAAAGACGATGTAGTAACCCATCGTTCGTTTATTCCACAGAGCGATTGGAAACGGTATTCTAACCGTTGGAAGTTACCATCCCAAGTTACTCCATAAATAGGAGGTTGAAAGCACTTGAAAAAACTTGATTATAAAACTTATGGAGAATTTACAAACGAATTGTTAAATTTCAAGTATGACTCACAAATAATATATGAGGGATATACAGATAACTTAGTAACTTCAGTAACAGGTGATTTAGAGTTAAAACTAAATTATGGTACGAGTAATACTTCTTCGGTAATTGCTAGAAAATATGGTGACCATATAGTATGGATTCCCAAAAATCCTTTAGACTCAGATTATAGATACAAAACTATTATATTAAATTCAGAGCAGTTTACAGAATTATGGACATTCTTGAAATATAAGGCAGAAGATGACTTAGAAATTATAAAAAATATAAGTGCAGATGAATTAAAACTAATGTGGTTGATTGGGGCTAGAGGGACAGAACGAATTGATGATATATCAAGTCTAATTAAATCAGTTAAAAAGAATACCATTGCACTTTCTACAAGTTTAGAACATCGGGATACAATTTTTTATAATCTTATTGAAAATCAATGGGCATTAAAAAAAGATAGGATAATAGAAGGTAAAGACAATTGGGAAAGTTTCATTGCTTATCTTGATAAGGGAGTAAATGAGGAGTGGGAGGTTTTTAAAAAAGATAATAAAGATAATCTATATATTCACTTAGGTAATGGATATTGTTTACCAATTTAACACATGAAGATAACAATATAGAAAAAGAAGCTGAAAACTTTATAGATTGGTTAAACCAGTTATCTACCTTTTTAAATTAATAGATTAAAAACCTGATTGGCCCTTTATGCCTTTAAGAGTTTTTAAGTTAAGGAACCAACTTAAGTACAAAACAGCCTGCACCATGCACAGAGGAGAGCTGTCAGTGGAAGATCTAGTGAATGTGTTCTATCGATATAAAGAAATACAACAACAAAATGAAGAGCTAGATGATTTAAAGTTTGGTTAAAGGAGGTAATAAATAAGTGATATTCATTTAAGGACGATCAGATAGAAGTAACACACCGATTAAAGGCGGCTACGTAAAAGGTAACCGTCTTTTTGTGCAATTAATCTGCATAATATAGAAAGATATATAGTAGATAGTATCGGATTCTACCAAAACATGCTGATAGATACCCCGGTTACATATGCGGCATTAAGAAAACAAAACCAGTTTAACCGTGTTGCTGGGCCATATGTGATGATGATGTACCCAAATATGTTGTTCCCGATAACATACCGTAATCATAGTGCTGGAAACGTTCACCCAGGTGACATAAGCAAGCAAAAGCCGATTAAGGAAATTGCTGAACAATATAAACTTACAGATCCGGAATCTATTGCAATAGCCAATTATTTGAGAAGAGAGTACACAGATGAACCGGAAATAGATGTGCAAGAAATGGACAGCGAAGTAAACGATGAATCACCTCAGTCGTCAGAAGAAGTATATTACTCGGCAAGGGAGCCATTAACTTTCATACACGAGAAGTCGCTGGCGGCTATTCGGATCTGGCAGGAGATCCCTTCATGATGGGGCATATCGCAACTGCGGGATTTAACTTTGCTTTTGAAGATATAGGGACTATGATTGATCCAGATTCGACAGCCGAGGATAGGTTGATGGCAGGATTGTTTCTGTTTGGAAAGCCTGTTAAGTTAGTTGGAAAAGGAGCAGAAGCATTTAAGGCTGGAGATAAGGTTAGGGATGCTAGGAAAGTTGATAAGGGTACAAAAAAAGTAAAATATGGCGAACAATACACGACAGTAAATCGCCAAAAGGTATTAAAACCTAATATAAAATACACGACAAAAGAAGGATACAAATATACAACGGACGAAAAAGGACGTATTGCCAGTGCTGAAGCTACCCTGAAATTAGGTAAAGCAGATAGAAATTCATATGCTCAAAGAACTGTAGGCAGAGAAGACAGATTACCTAATGATGATGGGGGTCACATTATAGCAAGTATTTTTAAAGGATCAGGGGATATTGATAATTTAGTGCCTATGAATGCAAAATTAAATAGGAGTGAGTATAAAACACTTGAGAACTCTTGGAAAAAGGCTTTAGATAATGATAAAGTTGTTAAAGTGAAAATTGAACCAATATATAGTGGGAATTCAGTAAGACCACAATCATTTGAAATAGAATATAAGATAGATAGAAAAAAGCATAGAACTCATTTAACTAATTATAATGAAGGAGCCAATTAATATGGAAACAAAAAGGATGGAAAGTATTTATCAAGAGGTAGCAAACCACTTGAATGCAATGATACCAGAAGAATGGGAAAAAATCTTATTATATGCCGAGGTAAGAGAGGGAATGGCCACTGTATTTTTCTATTATTATCCACAGAATTCTAATAAACCTATTTATAGTTTAGATATTGATGAAATTTTTAATATTGATTACCAGGAACTTAAGAAAATGGAAAGAAAGCTATATGAGTATTTTAGGCATTTATGGAATGAATTCAAAGAACAAGATCAAGAACCTTGGACACACCTTACATTTAAATTAGAAAACACAGGTAAAATGAATATAAATTATGGTTATGATGATGTTTCCCAAATGGATCCTATTGAAAAACAGGAGAAATGGGAAGCTGAATATTTAAAGTGAATAATATATTGTAAATAGTTCGAGTGGCTGTTGACCTTATTAGATGATCATTAGGAATCTTGGAGAAACTTCTCGTATTTATTCTATAATAAATACATTTATGCGTAGTAATGTGAAAAAACCACCTCATTTCTACGCATTTTTGCATTTTAACGTTATCATTGCAAATCTTTAGAGGTCAAAAGAAGGGGAAAGTACATATTATTTTATTGAAAATACGGTTCCGCTATTGTCGAAGAACTTTCTAAGAAAACACCAAGTTTAGGTATAGGAATAAAGTAAAGGAGGATAACTGTAGGAATTAAAAAAGTAGTTTGGTTATCATAAGAGGATTCTGAAGCTTAAGTACTGGTTACAGATGGAGAATTTGAAATAATTTGTCTTGCACAACCATTCAATCATCAAGTAGGTGGTGAATTAAATGATCCAATACTCTATTATAATGTTACAAATATTCTCAAGTTAGACAGAGAAGTTTATACTATTGATAAACTTGGAGAATATTTTGCTTATGGTTTGTCGGGAAAATTAGCTGATAAACAACCTGAAACAGTGATGGTGGTAAACTATTACTGAAGTTAGACAACATTACCAGGAGATATAAATGATGGTGATTTTTTATCCTTTAATTGTCAAAGGCTAGACATTATATAGAAAAAGTGTAAATTAACATTTAGACTTTGGAAGATACGTTCTTACAAGGTCTTTTTAGAGAGTTACATATGCGGCATTGAGAAAACAAAACCAGTTTAACCGTGTTGCTGGGCCATATGTGATGATGATGTACCCGAATATGTTGTTCCCGATAACATACCGTAATCACAGTGCTGGAAACGTTCACCCAGGTGACATAAGCAAGCAAAAACCAATCAAAGAAGTTGCCGAACAAAACAGATTGACAGATCCAGAATCCATTGCAATAGCCAATTATTTGAGAAGAGAGTACACAGATGAACCGGAAATAGATGTGCAAGAAATGGAAAGCGAAGCCAACGTTGAATCCCCTCCGTCGTCAGAAGAAATATATTATACGGCAAGGGAGCCATTAACCTTCTGGCATACACAAGAAGTCGCTGGCGGCTATTCGGATCTGGCAGGAGATCCCTTCATGATGGGGCACATCGCAACTGCGGGATTTAATTTTGCTTTTGAAGATATAGGGACTATGATTGATCCAGATTCGACAGCCGAGGATAGGTTGATGGCGGGATTGTTTCTGTTTGGTAAGCCGTTGAAAGCTGCGGATAAGGTGGTTGGCGGTGCTAACCGTGTGGATAAGGTTAGGGATGCTGGGAAAGTTGATAAGGGTACGGGTAAACCTCTTTTGCCTACAGAAGGTAAAGTAGGGACATTCAAGGAACTTTCAAAACAAGGTACAGCATTTGATAATATTACACCACATCATATGCCTTCTGCAGCTAAGATGAAACGAGCAGGGGTGAAAAGGAACGATGGTGTTAGTATGAATATGGAACAGCCCCATCCAGGAGTGGGAGGAAGGCATAGAGAAACATATACCTATGGTTTAAGTGGAAATAAATTAGAAGAATATTTAAACCTAAGTTACCGTGATGCCCTTGCTAATGATATATTAGACGCAAGAAGGATATACACGAAGGATGGTGTCTACACACCTGAAATAAAAAAGGAGCTTATAAATACAATTAGAAAGAACAGAGAATTATATCCTGAGTTATTTAATAAGTAAGTGGGGTGGAAGTGTATGGACGTGAAATTGGAATTAAAGAAAGTCTACACAAATAGACTTTTACAATCTCAAAAAGAAATATCTGAATTTGAAGTAGCCTTAAATAATCTCATTGGTTTAGGGGATAAATCAGTTATTACAGGATTATGCATGGGATTTGACGATGATACAGAACAATATGAAATAATGTTCGGATTAGTACATGGAATAGAGCATCTTTATAAAGAAAATATTGAAGAAGGGTTATATTTAATCGCTTCAGCTGTCCCAAGTGTTATTGACAGGGCAAGAGAATGGATGGAAGTATTACATTACAGAATTTTAAATCATGAACAAGTAAGAAGAATATACGGTAATGTACTATCTAAACTAGATATCAAGACTAGAGAGATAATAATAAACTTATTAAGAGACATAAAAAGTGAAGACCCAGATATGTTTGGCAATTCTGTAGATGAAGTATTGAAAGCAATATAATTAATTATAACCACCTTAATTGGCAAAACACTTTTAAGGTGGCTTTTTTAAATCTACTACCCAGTACCGAATAAATTGTCTATCAATATGAGGCTAAATGTAACTCTTGTAATCCCGATATAATGTATTAGCAATTTATATTTTTAGTTTTACTTTATGGTGGTCCCTGTAAGACGGATGCTTTTTTCAATGAAATTGTTGAACAATATAAGCTGACAGATCCAGAATCCATTGCAATAGCCAATTATTTGAGAAGAGAGTACACAGATGAACCGGAAATAGATGTGCAAGAAATGGAAAGCGAAGTCAACGTTGAATCACCTCCGTCGTCAGAAGAAGTATATTACTCGGCAAGGGAGCCATTAACCTTCTGGCATACACGAGAAGTCGCTGGCGGCTATTCGGATCTGGCAGGAGATCCCTTCATGATGGGGCATATCGCAACTGCCGGATTTAACTTTGCTTTTGAAGATATAGGGACTATGATTGATCCAGATTCGACAGCTGAGGATAGGTTGATGGCGGGATTGTTTCTGTTTGCAAAGCCTGCTAAGTTAGTTGGAAAAGGAGCAGAAGCATTTAAGGCTGGAGACAAGGTTAATGACGCTAGGAAAGTTGATAAGGGTAATGAAGAAGTTATTAGAGAAATTTCTGATGTGCCTCATGTAAAAGAAGCAAAAGATGTTATAGCAGAGAGAACAAAAAGATTAGATTTAAATGAACATCAAACTATTACAAAACAAATGAGTTCTAAGAAAATGAAGGAATTAAGAGAAAGGATTGATAATAGAACTATTACAAAACAAGAGTATGCAGACTACATCTGGAATAAGAAATTTGCTAAAAGAAGAGATAAAGGCGTTAAAGAATTTTGGTACCAAGAACAACAAAGAATATTAAATAAAGAACCGCCTACTCGAAATTGGTCTCGAGAACAGGTACAAGATATTCTTGATGGTAAAACTCCTAAATTTGATGGTAAGCCAATTGCAGGGCATCACAGTTATAGTGCTTCGAAATATCCGCATTTGGCTGATAAGGGAGAAATAATCTATCCAGTAACCTTTCGTGAACATTTTATCGGATGGCACGGAAGGAATTGGAGGAATAGTATTCCAGGTGAGCCTATAATTCCAATTAAAGATTTTTAGGGAGGTATGATTTTATGGTGAAGATGAGACTCAAAGTTGATGATGATTCAAATAAATTAAAGTATGTATCGATTATCAGACAGAATAATGGAGCAAGTATTCAAGAGATTAAGAGAAATGTAGAAGATAATAATGTGATCCTAGAATGTGATTATTTTGATACAGATGAACTAAAGGGCTTCAAGAAAACAATGGAGGCCTTAATAAGTAAAGGGGCTACTGTACATTTGTTTCAAGATAATAGGGAAGTTCAAATTGATTATGTTAATAATCTTATTCGTTCACATGAACAAATTGCTGAAGATAGAGAAAAGCTTGATGATAGAATTTTAGGTGCTGATTAACTTTGTGAGGCGTTAATCAGGTTTTAAGGGAATTTTTAAGGAATTAAAAAAGATATTGATTGATATGCAATACTAACAGGAAAATCTTGATTGGCTCAATGCCTTTCAAGGTTTCTTTTTTGTACCCTGACAGTAAATACTAGGAGGATGAGTATAGCTCTTGTACGCAGAAATCTCACGGATGGGAAGACTTCGGTTGAAATAAGACTTAACCCGAATATGCTGTTCCCGATAACATACCGTAATCATAATGCTGGAAACGTTCACCCAGGTGACATAAGCAAGCAAAAACCAATCAAAGAAGTTGCCGAACAAAACAGATTGACAGATCCAGAATCCATTGCAATAGCCAATTATTTGAGAAGAGAGTACACAGATGAACCGGAAATAGATGTGCAAGAAATGGAAAGCGAAGTAAACGTTGAATCACCTCAGTCGTCAGAAGAAGTATATTACTCGGCAAGGGAGCCATTAACCTTCTGGCATACACAAGAAGTCGCTGGCGGCTATTCGGATCTGGCAGGAGATTCCTTCATGATGGGGCACATCGCAACTGCCGGATTTAATTTTGCTTTTGAAGATATTGGGACTATGATTGATCCAGATTCGACAGCTGAGGATAGGTTGATGGCGGGATTGTTTCTGTTTGCAAAGCCTGTTAAGTTAGTTGGAAAAGGAGCAGAAGCATTTAAGGCTGGAGATAAGGTTAGGGACGCTAGGAAAGTTGATAAGGGTACAAAAAAAGTAGAGTATGGCGAACAATACACGAAAGTAAATCGCAAAAAGGTATTAAAACCTAATATAAAATACACGACAAAAGAAGGATACAAATATACAACGGACGAAAAAGGACGTATTGCCAGTGCTGAAGCTACCCTGAAATTAGGTAAAGCAGATAGAAATTCATATGCTCAAAGAACTGTAGGCAGAGAAGACAGATTACCTAATGATGATGGGGGTCACATTATAGCAAGTATCTTTAAAGGATCAGGGGATATTGATAACTTAGTGCCTATGAATTCTAAATTAAATAGGAGTGAGTATAAAACATTAGAGAATACTTGGAAAAAAGCTTTAGAAAAGGATAAAGAAGTGAATATTAAAGTGAAACCAAAATATGGTGGGCAATCTATTAGACCAAGTGAATTTAAAATAATTATACAATAGATGGTAAAAAGTATTCAGACAGATTACCTAATTATCAAGGAGGTTAGGAAGATGGAAACTAAAATAATGGAACAGATATATCAACAAATTGCTGATACATTAGTTAATACAATTCCCGAAGAATGGAATAAAATTCATTTATATGCAGAGGTTAGAAAAGGTTATAGAAAGGTTTTTTTCTACTATTTTCCTGAAGCTGGTGGTGAACCAGTATATAGTCTAGATATTCCTGATTTATTTAATGTTGATGAGGATGAGTTTGAGGATCTAGAAGATAATTTGTACAATTGTTTTTCAAGTTTACGCAAAGAATTTAAAGAGCAAGAACAAGAAGAATGGACTAACTTAACTTTTACTTTAGATAACACAGGAAAAATGAATATAGATTATAGTTATGATGATGTTTCCCAAATGGATCCTATTGAAAAACAGGAGAAATGGGAAGCTGAATATTTAAAGTGAAATGATTCATTGTGAAAAATCTTGAGTGACTGGGAATTTATTAGATGATCATTCACCCAGGTGACATAAGCAAGCAAAAACCAATCAAAGAAGTCGCCGGATCCCCGCCCGAAGTCGCCGAATAAAATCGAAAAGTCGCCGGACCCCCGCCCAAAGTCGCCGAATAAAATCGAAAAGTCGCCGGATTCCCGCCCGAAGTCGCCGAACAAAATCGAAAAGTCGCCGGATTCCCGCCCGAAGTCGCCGAATAAAATCGAAAAGTCGCCGGACCCCCGCCCGAAGTCGCCGAATAAAATCGAAAAGTCGCCGGATCCCCGCCCGAAGTCGCCGGACAAAATCGAAAAGTCGCCGGACCCTCGCCGAAAGTTGCCGGACAAAAGTGAAAAGTCGCCGGACCCCCGCCCGAAGTCGCCGGACAAACGCCAAAAGTCGCTGAACAATCGCACAAACTCGCCGGACACTCACGCGAACACCAAGATACAACGCTCGCCCCCAAATAACACACCGCACGTATCCTCCGAACGAAGCCAACCAACTTATAAAACACCACATTTACAAAAGATGCACACTATTGGACCAGTCAACTTGACATGGCCTTTTTTCATTCAAATATGAATCACCTGATTTAAAAATGAATCACAAACAATACGCATCCCCTCCATTTTTAATTCAATTTTGAATCTTTTTTGGCAAACTAAAAAATATCCACTCGCCCAACAACATTAAAATCCCCTTCTCATCAAGGCTTTTACCGACTACATAGCACAATTTGGCATGATTATTGCAATAGTTAGAATAGAAGAGTTATGAGGAGGAATTTTTAATGACGACAGTAGTAGCAGATGAGTTGCAACAAATGAAGACAATGATACGCAATTTTGTTGAAAAGGAAGTAGAACCATATGCACAGCAAATTGAAGAGGAAGATGCGATTCCGCAACATTTGATCGAAAAGGCAAAAGAACTTGGCTTATTTGGCATGAGTATTCCGGAAGAATATGGTGGCATTGGCCTAAATTCGGTTGGGAAAGCGATCGTGCTTGAACAGTTGGGCCGGACGCATAATGGTTTTGTTTCGTTAATCAGTGCACATACGGGAATTGGCAGTACGGGATTGGTGAAACTTGCATCTGAATCATTGAAGCAGAAGTATTTGCCTGACATGGCTGCTGGGAAGAAAATCGGTGCATTTGCTTTATCAGAACCAGGTGCAGGGTCTGATGCGACTAATTTGGCGACACAAGCAGAAAAGGTTGGCGATCAATGGGTGGTTAACGGGACAAAACATTTTATTACCAATGCACCTGTTGCTGATGTTTTCACTGTGTTCGCATTGACAGATAAAGAAAAAGGTGCGAAGGGTGGCATCACGGCATTTTTGATTGAACGGGATTTTCCTGGACTTATTATCGGTAAAAGCGATAAAAAGATGGGATTACGCGGTTCATATACTGCACAAGTTATTTTTGAGGATTGTATGGTTCCAGAAGAAAATGTGATCGGCGAAGTTGGTATGGGGTACATGAACGCGCTAAAAATCCTTGGTGAAGGACGAGTGGGATTGGCTGCTAGGGCTGTTGGTTCTAGTGAAAAGCTAATCGAACTGTCAGCGAGTTATGCGAAGGAGCGAGTTCAATTTGGCAAACCAATTGCCAGTAATCAGGCGATTCAATGGATGCTTGCTGATATGGCAACGGAAACAGAGGCAGCTCGGACGTTGACGATGATGGCAGCGGAAAAGATCGATGATGGGAAAAAAGTGATTAAGGAAGCTTCCATGGCTAAGTTATTTGCTTCGGAAGTTTTCAATAAGGTTGCAGATAAAGCGGTGCAAATTCATGGTGGAATTGGTTACATGGGGGAATATCCTGTTGAACGGTTTTATCGTGATGCGAGAATTACAAAGATTTATGAAGGGACAAACGAAATTCAACGTCTGATTATTGCTAGGAATGTTTTAGAACAAAATTAATTATAGAGGTTGTTCAAAAAGTCTGGTAAAAATGACACATCGTTAAGGGGAACTTCAACTAAGTACCGACACGTCCTATGTCGAACGTTGAAGTCACCACGTCCTGTGGAAGCTCGTTGGCAAGACTCACCGTTCCTCACGGGCTAAGGAACTTCTGCTAAAACCGCCCACGTCCTGTGGGTAACGCAGAAGTCACCACATCCTATGGAAGCCCGTTCCGGTACTCAAAGCTACGCCGCCTTGAACTTCTTGGTCTTTTTTATCCTCCTTTTTGAACACACAATTACAGAAAAGAGGGTGTATATGCGTTGGATTGTTCTAAGTATCTTGTTTCTTGGCATGATTATAAACTTTGCTGATAAATCAATTATAGGTATTGCGGCAGAACCAATTATGAAGGATTTGGATCTTTCTTATGAGGCATGGGGAATTGTGGGTAGTAGCTATTATTGGCTTTATCCAATTACAGGTATCTTTGGTGCAGCCTGGGCCGATAAAATTGGGGCCAAAAAAATGTTGTGTTCACTAATGTTTATTTGGGCAGTGCTGCAATTTGGCGTATTGGCGATCACAGCTTTACCATTACTGATTATTTATCGTGTATTGCTGGGGGCTTTTGAGGGGCCGTTTAGCCCTGTAGCTTACAGTCATGCACATAAATGGTTTCCGCCAAAGCTTAGGGGATTTGCTAATTCAGTCGTTGTTTCTGGAGCAACGGTTGGTGCAATGGTTGTTGCACCAGCTTTAGTAGCGTTAATCAGCATATTCGGCTGGAAAATAGCGTTTGCTTGCTTAGGTGCTGCAAGTATTATCTGGGCTGTCATCTTTATGATTTTTACAAAAGAAAGTCCGGTTGAGGCGTACAAGGAGCAAAAGGCAAAAAGAAAGGCTAAATTAGAAAAAATTAACTTAAAAGATTTTGGGAAATTACTTGCATCACCATCTGCTTTATTCACGACATTAGCTTATTTCTCAACATATATTTTAGTTGTCTGGATTTCGGTCTGGCTTCCTATTTATCTGGTTGAAGTTGTAAATATGACATCGGTTGAAATGGGATATGGTGTGATGGTCATTGGCATTGTTTCTACGTTGATCTATATGTCCGTTTCGATGGTGTCTGATTACATGTATAAGAAAAGCCAAAATTGGCGGTCTTCTCGGGTGTTCGTTGTGGGCATTTCAATGGTGATAGGAGCATTAAGCATGGCATCGATTACGATTTTTCAACATCCGGTTTGGGTGATTGCAGCGATGTGTCTAGCTAAGGGGTTAACTTATGCGATATTACCAATCGGCCCAACGATCATGATTAACGAAATGCCTGAGCGTGGTGGGCTGATGACAAGTATTTTAACATCGTCCGGGAATGTTGCTGGGATTGTTGGTCCGATGTTCACAGGATTTATTATTGGCCTTTCCGGATCAGATAAAATATTGGGCTACAATTATTCAGTTCTCGCGATGGCTGTCATCGTCTTGATTTTTGCTGGTTTATTTACGGTGTTGGTAAAACCAAACGTGAACAAGAAGCAACCACTAGAATCACCAGCGGCACAAGAATCCAATTAATGAACGTCAATCTATTGGGAGGGGTAAGTTTGCAAGAAATTAAGCATCGACCATGGGAAAAGTATCATCGTGATTCAATGAAATTGGAAATTCCTAAAGGGTCATTCTACTCTATATTAGAGGAAACTGTAAAAAATTATGGGAACCAAACAGCGATTACGTTTGCCGGGGGAAATATCACGTATCAAGCATTAAAACGTCGTGTTGATCAATTAGCAGGCGGATGGAAAAAGCGAAATTTTAAGAAGGGGGAACGTATTGGGTTGATGGTTGGAAATCATCCTAGTTACATTATCTCCTATTATGCGGCACTTGCGTTGGGGTTAATTGTTGTGCAAATCAATCCTGCTTACACCAAAAGGGAACTTTTTAAAATTTTAACGGATTCTCAGGTTACTTATATTGTTGCTGATGCTGTTTCCTTAAAAACAGTGAATGAAATGGAAGCGATTTATACGTTTAAGGAGATTTTTGTAGCGCAAAAAACGTCTGAGACAAGTGATTCTGTATTAAGTATTGAAGAGGTTATTCAAGAGGAAGCTGTGCTTGAAAGTCCGGTATTCATTGATGTGGAACGCGATGTGGCGGTCATTCAATACACTGGCGGGACAACTGGAGAGGTAAAAGGGGCAATGCTAACACATCAAAATATCATAACGAATGTCTTACAAAGTTATGCCATGTACAAAGAAAGAGCAACCCCAGGCAAAGAAATCGTGCTAGCCGCTACGCCGTTGTATCACGTTTATGCGATGACAAGCGCGATGAATCTAGGTATCTATATGGGAGCGAACATATTATTAATAGAGAAGTTTCGCATTGACGAGGTGATGAAGCTTGTAAAAGATTATCAGCCGACATTTTTTCCAGGCGTACCACAAATGTATAATGCATTTATCAATTATCCGGATGCCGAAATGTACGGACTGGATAGCTTGAAAGTTTGTTCTTCCGGG
The DNA here is from genome assembly GCF_054048505.1 of Virgibacillus sp. FSP13. NCBI lineage: Bacteria > Bacillati > Bacillota > Bacilli > Caryophanales > Bacillaceae > Virgibacillus > Virgibacillus sp. FSP13. The sequence goes on from NZ_JBSVKG010000003.1 coordinate 49,127, forward strand.
TCTGCTCCATTGCCAATTGAAGTTCATCGACGGTTTGAAGCGATCACAGGGACGAAAATACTTGAAGGATACGGCATGTCGGAAACATCGCCAACGACACATCGGACACCAATTACTGGAGAAGTAAAAGTTGGTAGTATCGGTATCCCTGTTCCGGAAACAGATTGCCGAATAATTGATCAGGAACAGCATGAAATGGGGACAAATTCCGTCGGTGAATTACTAATTAAAGGACCACAAGTTATGAAGGGATACTGGAACAACCAAACAACTACCAATCAAGCACTGCAAAATGGCTGGCTCCACACAGGTGATTTGGCGATGATGGATGAGGATGGCTACTTTTATATTGTGGGAAGGAAAAAGGAAATGATTATTATGGGTGGATTCAATATTTATCCACAAGAAGTTGAAAGCGTTTTATATGAACATCCTAACGTGAAGGAATCAGCTGTTGTAGGTCTGCCTGATCGGGAAAAGGGGGAAATTGCCAAAGCTTATGTTGTTCCGAAAGAAGGATGCTCGATCGATGTGGAGGAATTGACTGGGTTTTGCTATAAGAACTTAACACCATATAAGGTACCAAAGGAATTTGAAGTGTTGGAGAAATTACCAAGAAATACAGTTGGCAAGCTATTAAAGCGCAAATTGGTCGATCAAGAAAAGAAAAATGGAAAGGAATGATGAATGATGCAAATCAATAAAGTTGCTGTTATTGGAGCGGGTACAATGGGTGCGCAAATCGCTATGGTATGTGCACTTAAAGGGTATGACGTCCTACTGAATGATATTGAGGATTCAAGTCTGATCAAGGCTAGAGAATCACTTGCAGGACATATGAATCGCCGGATAGAAAAGGGGAAACTGACAGAACAAGAAGTGGAAGCAGCGTTTGGCCGAATGGCTTTTGTCACGGATTTGGCCGCCGTGAAAGAAGCCGATTTCGTTGTGGAGGCAATCGTGGAAAAGTTGGATATCAAACGGGAGTTATTTTCCAGACTAGATGCGATCACAAACGATCATGCTATTTTGGCGACAAATAGTTCAACAATTGTTAGTTCAAAAATTGCTGATGCAACAACACGTCCAGACAGAGTATGTAATGTCCATTTCTTCAACCCGCCACTAGTCATGGAGCTAGTTGAAGTTGTGAAAGGACCACATACGTCAGATAAAACCGCTGAAACTGCTTTTGATTTCATTCAGACTTTAGATAAAACGCCTGTATTACTAAAAAAGGAAATTTCCGGGTTTATCGCCAATCGTATTCTCGGCAAGCTGACAGATGAAGCAGTTTTCTTGTTGGAAAATGGCTATGCCACACATGAGGAAATTGATGTCGTTTGTAATAAGGCGTTGAATCATCCGATCGGTCCATTCGCTTTAATGGATTTAACTGGTATTGATGTGAATTACTTTGTCAGGTCGCAACGTTATCAAGAGACCGGTGATGAAGCGGATAAACCCGCAGCATTGATTCAGGAAAAGGTGGAAAAAGGAGAACTTGGACGGAAAACTGGCAAAGGATTCTATGAATATAGCAGCTAAGGGCAGGTGGTGAAAAAGATGCAACATATAAGTGTAATTGGTGCCGGAACAATGGGAAGAGGAATTGCCTTTTCTTGCGCTGTTGCGGGGTTGACTGTAATTGTTCAGGATATTCATGGGCAAGGACTAACAGATGCGAAGGAATATCATCAGCGTCAATTTCAGAAATATGTTGATCGGGAGAAGTTGACCGGTGACCAAGTGGAACAGCTGAGTCGTAACATCACGTATACGATGAGTCTTGAAGAGGCTGCATCAAACGCGGATTTAGTTGTGGAGGCAGTTCCAGAGGTCATGTCCCTAAAAATAGAAACGTTTAAAAAGTTGGACGTATTTACCCCTAAACATACGATTCTAGCAACGAATACATCGACAATGAGCCCGACAGAGATTGCAGCACAAACGAATCGACCTGATCAATGTATTGCCTTGCACTTTTTCAACCCAGTACCAAAAATGAAATTAATTGAAGTTATTTGTGGACTAGAAACATCTGAAGAAACAATTAAACGCGCGTTTGCATTTGGTGAAAAAATCGATAAAGAGTGCGTAAAAATTAATGAATTTCCTGGATTTGCCGTCAGCCGCATGAATTGTTTGATCGGCAATGAAGCAATGAACATGGTCATGGAAGGTGTTGGATCCATTGCAGATGTTGATAAAGCGATGAAGCTTGGATTGAATCATCCGATGGGGCCATTGGAATTAGCTGATTTGGTTGGATTGGATGTAAGGCTTGCAAATATGGAGTACCTACATCAAACGCTTGGTGAGAAATTTCGTCCTTGTCCACTTCTCGTCAAGTATGTAAAAGCTGGATACCTGGGCAAGAAAACAGGGCGGGGCTTTTATCACTATAAAGCGTAGGGAGGAACGATAATGGATTATCAATTCGATGAAGATATTTTATTTTTAAAAAGAAATGTTCGTGCTTTTGTGCAATCCGAGGTAGAAGCAGTTGCCATGGATATTGAACGGGAAGACAAAATACCGGCCACTATTATTGACATGTCGAAGGAAATGGGCTTGTTTGGGTTAAGCATCCCTGAGGAATACGGGGGTCTTGGAATTGGAATGGTCGGAAAATGTGCGCTATATGAAGAAATTGGTGCAACCCATAATGGCTATACAACACTGATTGGTGCACATACAGGAATTGGAACTGTGGGCATAGTCGAGCTGGGGACGAAAGCACAAAAGGAAAAATACCTGCCGCCAATGGCAAGAGGTGACAAAATTGGGGCATTTGCGCTAACCGAACCAAGTGCTGGATCTAATGCTAGTAATCTAAAAACAACCGCTGTTAAAAAGGGCGATAAATATATTTTAAATGGCACCAAACATTACATTACCAATGCAACCGAAGCAGACGTATTCACTGTAATGGCTGTAACCGATCCAAGTAAAGGGGCAAAAGGAATTACCTCATTTATCGTAGAAAAAGATTTTCCAGGTTTCCGAGTTGGAGCTGTAGAACCGAAAATGGGATTAAAAGGCTCCCATTCAGCTGAACTTATTTTGGAAGATTGTGAGGTTCCCGCTGAAAACGTGTTAGGAGAAGAGGGAAAGGGTTATGTTAATGCCCTGAAGATCCTGGCAAATGGTCGGGCTGGATTGGCGGCGCGAAATTTAGGTTCTTGTCAAAAACTGCTAGATTTATCGATGAACCAAGTGTTGGAACGGGAACAATTTGGTGTACCGATCATCGAACATCAAGCCGTTGCACATATGGTAGCTGAAATGGCAGTCGAAGTGGAGGCATTACGATCTTTCACATATCGGGTTGCTAGTATGGTTGACGAAGGAAAGAAAGTGATTAAAGAGGCAGCGATGCTTAAACTATATGGCTCGGAGGTATACAACCGAGTAGCTGATAAAGCAGTGCAAGTACATGGTGGAATTGGTTACATCGCTGATTTTCCAATTGAGCGATTTTACCGAGACGCACGAATCACCAGAATCTATGAAGGTACATCGGAAATCCAGAAAAATATTATTAGTGGTCAATTGAAAAAGGAATATAGTTAAGAAAGGACACAATAAGAGGGGGTTTTTAGATGCAAGAATCTGTTGTCATTGTCAGTGCCGTTCGTACGCCGATTGGTGCATATGGCGGATCATTTAAAAATGTGAGTTCAGGGCACTTAGCCTCGATTGCTATGGAAGCAGCGATCAATCAGGGAGGGTTATCCCCTAAGCAAGTGGATGAAGTTATCATGGGAGAGGTTCGCCAAACAACCGAATCTTCCAATGTTGCGCGCGTTGCTGCATTACGGGCAGGAGTACCGGAAACAGCCACAGCCTACACAATTAATCGCTTATGTGCATCCGGTATGCAGGCAGTCGCTTCAGCTGTACAGCAAATCACGTTTGATCAAGCTGAAATTATCGTTGCAGGTGGAACCGAAAGCATGAGCAGGTCTCCACTTTATCTTCGCAATGCTAGGTTTGGCGGGGATAAACCAACCATGGTTGACGCTAATCTAGAAGCGGGACAACAACCAACTGAGATTTACGGAAAAAATCTTGGCATGGGTGTGACTGCGGAAAACGTTGCTGAAAAATATAATATTTCCCGGGAAGATCAAGATGCGTTTGCCTTGGAGAGTCAACGGCGAGCCAATCAAGCAATAACAGAAGGAAAGTTCAAAGACGAAATTGTTCCTGTCCAAGTTAAAGAACGGAAACGGGCATTTGTTGTGGAAACAGATGAGCACCCAAGACCAACTACAACGAAGGATAAACTAGCAAAATTAAAACCAGCATTCAAGGAAAATGGTACGGTGACAGCTGGCAATGCTTGTGGACGGAATGATGGGGCAACAGCATTGGTAATCATGAAGGAATCCAAGGCAAAAGAATTAGGACTGCAACCAATTGCTCGGATTATCGACTGGGCAACTGCTGGCGTTTCCCCGGAAATCATGGGAATTGGCCCTATTCCAGCCGTCCGTAAGCTGTTAAACAAAACGGAAAAGTCACTTGCTGATATTGATCTGGTCGAGTTAAATGAAGCATTCGCCTCCCAATCACTAGCGGTCATCCGTGAGCTTGGATTAGATCCAGAAAAAGTCAATGTAAATGGCGGAGCAATCGCATTAGGCCACCCAGTCGGAGCAAGTGGAGCACGAATCATGACCACCCTACTACATGAAATGAAAAAAAGAAACGATCAAATAGGCCTAGCAACATTATGTGCCGGTGGCGGCCAAGGAATGGCAATAATGCTGGAACATATTTAGCGGGACATGGGGACAGGTTACTTGTCCCACCATTTATTTACAAATAGAACAGAAACTACATTAGGATAAGGATGAACTGGGACATGGGGACAGGTTACTTGTCCCGCCATTTATTTACAAATCAAACAGAAACTATATTAGGGAAAGGATGAGTAGATGTGACATATCAATATATCGAATTAGTTAGAAAGGAAAAACTGGCTTATATTATAATTAATCGACCAGAAGTACGGAATGCTCTAAACCAAGAAACATTGGATGAGATGGTACACGCACTTGATGCACTCGCCCATAACGAGGAAGTAGGCTGTATCATCTTTACTGGCAAGGGAAATAAATCGTTTGCTGCAGGAGCGGACATTAACCAATTGAAGGAAAAAACCGCAGCTGACGCACTAAAGCAAGAAGGAATGCAGCATGTGTATGACCTAATCGAAAGCTATGAAAAGCCAACAATCGCGATGGTAAACGGCTATGCTTTAGGTGGCGGCTGTGAATTGGCCATGGCTTGTGATATTCGCATTGCCTCAACGAATGCAAAGTTCGGTTTACCAGAATTAAATTTATCAATTATCCCTAGTGCAGGCGGCACACAACGGTTAGCAAGACTAGTAGGCAAAGGAAAAGCATTAGATATGATTTTAACAGGAAAACTGCTTGATGCGAACGAAGCGACTCAATTTGGTTTGGTGTCGGAAGCAGTGGAGCCAGAGAAGCTCGCTGAAACTACTAAAAAATATGCCAAGAAAATTTTAGCCAAGGGACCTTTAGCTGTAAAGCTAGCAAAACTATCGGTACACATGGGGACGGAGACTGATATGAAAACGGGCCTAATGCTTGAGAAACTATCACAAGCGGTACTCTTCAATTCGTCTGATAAAGATGAAGGGGTTGAAGCATTTTTAGGGAAGCGTGAAGCGGTGTTTGGTGGGAAGTAGGTTTGTGGAGGAGGTGGTTACATTTGACTGAAGCTGATGTACGAGAAAGTTTCGAATCGAGTCCGTTTTTTTCCCATATTGGATTTGAAATCATTCATTTTCAAGAAGGCAATGTACTTTTAAAACTTCCAATAACCAAACAACTACTTAATGCTAACGACACTTTACACGGCGGTGTTCATGCAACAATGCTTGATACGATAATCGGCATGACGATCAGGTCGATAACGAAAACGCGTTGTATGACTATAAATTTGAATGTAAACTATCTTTCAGCCGTTAAATATGGGGAGATATTTGCCTATGGAAGGATATTACAGCAAGGTTATCGCACCGTAACAGCGGAAGGGGAGTTGCACGATGCGGAAGAGAATATGTTAGCTAAAGGAGTTGGGACGTTTAAGTTGGTGAGGGATTGATTTTATAGAAGTACTGGTTGAGAAAAATAATAAAACAGATATTAATAAAACAGCCTGGGTTAGCAACCTAGGCTGTTTTGTTAATCTAATTCACAAGCAGAAAACATGATTTTTCACATAACGGCATATCATTAATTATACCTGTTTTGCTTGTACACATCATCGTCTTAACACGTGACGACTCTACAATAAAAACACGGGGGGGAGAATAAAATGAAAAAATTTAGTTTGCTTTTATGTTTGCTTTTTTTCTTCGCAATTTTGTTAAGCGCTTGCAATGAAAAGGATGGGGGAGATAGTGCTGACGATACAGGAGGAGACGGTGATCAACCTTTAAAGGGTGAGTTTATCACGATCCTTACTGGTGGTTCTTCAGGTGTTTATTATCCACTTGGAGGGGCATTAGCAAAGATTTACCAAGAAATGGGCGCCAATGCGAATAGTCAATCAACTGCAGCATCTTCAGCGAATGCAACAACATTGAATCAAGGGAAAGCCGAAATCGGTTTTTCTATGGGGGATGCCGCTTCAGATGCATACAAAGGGACCGATAGTTTTGAAGAACAAGGTGCACAGGAGAATTTACGCTCGATTGCATCATTATATCCAAACTATTTACAAATTGTCGCCACTAAAGAATCTGGCATAAAGACAGTAGAAGATTTAAAGGGGCAAAATGTCGCTGTTGGGGCCCCTGCTTCAGGTACCGAAATTAGTGCAAAACGTGTACTGGCTGCATATGACATGACGTATGAAGATATTGAAGAAGACTTCCTATCGTTTGCCGAGGGTGTTGAAGGAATTCAAAACGGAACAATTGATGCCGTGGTTATTTCATCTGGGTTACCAAACGCTGGTGTGTTGGAACTCCAAACAAGTAAAGAAATTGTGATCGTGGAAATTGCCGAGGAGAAAGTCCTGAAAATGCAAGAGGATTATCCTGCGTTCTTCCCTGCTACAGTAACAAAGGATGTATACGATACGGATAGAGATGTACCAACTATTGGAGTTAATAATGTTTTGCTTACACATAAGGACGTCTCTGATGAGGTCGCATATGAAATGACAAAAGGGATCTTTGAAAACCTTGACCAATTAAAAGATACGCATAATGCTGCGAAAGACATTGATATGGAAAAGGCGTTAGAAAATCTTCCGGCACCACTACATCCTGGTGCAAAAAAGTATTTCGATGAACAAGGTATTTCAGAATAAACGATTAGTAGAAGGTTATTTATGGTGAAAAAAATATTAGCAAGTTGCGGATTCGTATTAATCATAACCGGGATCTGGCTGATTCCGGTTCAATCCGGTTTTCTATTAACAAATATAGAGGGTGCTCCCCTTCATTTTTATCCATGGGGGAAAACAAATGTGACGATTGGATGGAGGCATTCGGTTGAATTAACACCTTGGAAAGAAACATATGCCGTAACAAATTCCGGTGAACTAACCTTCCAATCTACCACTTATAAATCCTATGGTGCGGGAACTCCAGATACAAGTGGGAAAGTGGAATTTCTAGAAAATGGTTTTGTCCGCGTTACTGGGATTAAAAGGACAATTCCATATTATTCCTTATATTATGTACCGATGTCAAACTATTATCTCGAACACAAGGACAAGAGGTATCCATTGTCACAGGTTGTTCCCGACTATACCAAAGTACAAATCCATTACGAAACGTTGAGCATATATGAGTGGTTGCGCTTAAAAGTTAAATTATTGTAGGGAGGGATGGACCAAATGAAGCAAAAATCAGTAGAGCAAACTGCAGAGCTAACGGAAGATAAAAAAAAGAAGCTTGTTGAAAAATATGATTCTGAGTCTAGGTTTAGAAATCTGAATATACCATGGATGATTAGGCTTGTTACATTTCTATCCGTTGGTTTGGCATTGTTTCATCTTATTACCTCTTTTACCGGCCCGTTAGTTACTTTAAAACACCGTGCCTTGCACACAGGTGTGATTTTAGCCCTTGTCTTTTTGTTGTATCCTTCACGAAAAAAGGCACCACAAAGACGAGCATCTATCATTGATATTTTAATGGCACTGTTGTCTTTTGCTACGATTATTTACATTTTTGTTGATTACTTAGGCATTGTTAATCGTGCTGGGTTACCTAACCTAAACGACCTGCTTTTTAGTATCCTTAGTGTGATTCTTGTGTTAGAAGGCGGACGTAGAGTTGTCGGTAACGGTTTGACAATATTGTCAGCTTTGTTTTTGCTTTATGCTTATTTTGGTCCGTACCTTCCACGAATTATTGCCCATCGAGGTTATAGTATTGAAGATATTGCTACCTATATGTACTTAACAACAGAAGGAATATTTGGGACTGCAATTGGAGTATCAGCAACATACATTTTCTTGTTTGTTTTATTTGGTGCATTCTTAAACCGGACAGGCATGGGGCAGTTATTTAATGATGCTGCGATGTCAATTTCTGGGCACACCTCAGGAGGGCCAGCAAAAGTCGCAGTCATCTCAAGTGGTTTTCTTGGTTCAATTAACGGATCGGCAATCGCCAATGTGGTGACAACTGGGTCTTTTACAATTCCTCTGATGAAGCGGACAGGTTATTCGAAAAACTTTTCTGGAGCAGTGGAAGCGGCTGCATCTGTTGGTGGCCAGGTGCTTCCGCCAGTAATGGGGGCGACTGCCTTCATAATGGCAGAAACATTAGGAATGCCTTATGCAGAAATTGCCTTAGCAGCGATTCTTCCTGGAGTTCTTTATTATATGGGTGTTATCACGGTTGTACACTTGCGGGCTAAAAAGCGAGGGCTGAAAGGTTTATCACGAGAAGAACTGCCAAAAATGAAACAAGTCCTTAAAGAGCGAGGACATTTGTTGATTCCATTGGCGATATTAATCTATATGTTATTTGGTGGTTTTACCCCAATCTACGCTGCAGCATGGGCAATTATTTCAACAGTCGTGATTGCCGCGTTTAGGGTAAAAACACGTTTAAATATCAAGAAAATTATTGGGGCATTGGAAGAGGGAACGCGTAGTGCACTCGGTGTTGCCATGGCATGTGCAATGGTAGGAATTATTGTTGGTGTTGCATCACTAACAGGATTTGGACTAAAAATGACAACAGCTATTCTTATATTAGGGAATCATACACTGATATTAACATTGTTCTTTACCATGATTGCCTCCATTATTCTAGGGATGGGGATGCCATCAATCCCAACATATATTATTACATCTTCCATGGCTGCTCCCGCATTGATTCAGTTTGGTGTTGAACCATTTGTTTCGCACATGTTTGTGTTTTATTTCGGTATATTAGCAAACCTAACTCCGCCAGTAGCACTTGCTGCATTTGCAGGAGCGGGAATTTCTAGGGGCGATCCAAATCGAACGGGATTTATCTCATTAAAGCTAGCAGCGGCCGGTATTTTAGTTCCATACATTTTTGTTTATTCCCCTGAACTGCTTATGCAAGGTACCAGTGTTGTTGGCATTATATGGGTAGCTGTCACTGCCGCTATAGGAATTATCGCTTTAGGAGCTGGATTAGAAGGGTATTTAATGGGAAACATGTACTGGCTGCTTAGAATTTTATCTATAGGTGGTGCGGTAACACTAGTTATACCTGGTTTGATTACGGACGTTGTTGGTATTGGTTTGCTTATTATCGTAGTCATCGCGCAGTTGTTTAATAAAAAACGTAAGGTACTGATAAAAGATAATACGAGTGATTATAAGTTATCGTAACTCCCGGTCTATGTGTTTTAGTAAACAATTAGTAACATTTCGTTTATGATCGCTTCTGATTAAATAAACCGTTAGTTCTGATGGTGATAATATGTACCATTGGATCTGATGGTTTTTTTATATTGCCATTTCACAAAGGATTGCTGTTTTAATACTTGACATAATTTTTGGATTATTATAATATATTTGGTAATACCATAAATAAAACTTGGTAATACCAGAAAGGAATTAAACATGAAACAATCTGCTATCGCTATCGAAAAAAAGATCATTAGCACTATCATCCGAGGTGAATACAAAGTGAACAGTCAACTAAAACCAGAACGGGAGCTTGCTATCCATTATGGAGTGGGTCGTCCGACAATAAGGGAGGTTTTGCAGCGGTTATCGTTTGCGGGTTGGATTACGATGCAAAAAGGTCAGCCCGCCATCGTGAACGATTTTTGGAAGGAGGGAAATATTAAAACATTAGTTGATATCGTTGAAAATTATGAAAAAATCCCGGATGAATTTATCCTTTATTTTCTAGAAATACGTGGTGCAATAACACCAAAATATGTAAAGGATGCTGTTATGCATTATCATCCTAAAGTAGTTGCTGCGCTTGCTGAAATGGATACATTATCAGACCGTCCTGAAGACTACGCATTATTCGATTGGAATTTGCAGAAATCGTTAGCGGGATTATCGGATAATCCAATTTATCTTTTACTGTTAAATAGCTTCGATCGTTTGTATGTAAGATTGGCAACGGCGTATTTTTCATTGAGTTTTTGTCGCAACGCTTCGTATAGCTACTACAAAGAATTAATGGAGGCTGCACTAAAGGGAGATTACAAACAAGCGGAAAAAGCGGCATCCTTTATAATGGAAAAAAGTTCTGCTTTATGGAAAAATCATGTTTCTTCTGAAATAAAAGAGGATGAGGAGACAATGAATTAAAGAGGAGGAAAAAGTTTATGAAGAAATATTGGAAGGAATTTGCCACTTTTCCAGATGTAACGATTATGCTAGTTTTGTTTTTTGCTGTAATGATCTATACATTTCCACATTTACTTCAATTTGATACATGGATCGCGATTATAATTGGTATGGTTATGTATGCAATTAGTGAATATATGATTCATCGTTTTCTATTTCACATTAAAACACCACAGAATCCCTTTTTGCTAAAAATGATCAAGCGCCTACACTATGATCATCATGTCGATCCGAAAGATTTGAAATTGTTATTTTTACCAATCTGGTTCAGCCTTCCTAACTTTACTATTCTTACAGTAATCTGTTATGCCATAACCACTAATTTACAGTTAACAATTGCCTTTGCTACGGGGTTGATTGCTTATTTTCTTTACTATGAATGGAAGCACTATGTTGCTCATAAACCAATCCAGCCACGCACAAGACTAGGAAAACAGATCAAGAAAACCCATCTTTGGCATCATTATAAAAATGAGAATTACTGGTTTGGTGTAACACATACATCCGTTGATAAAACCCTTGGTACTTATAGGAATCATAAAGAGGTGGAAAAAAGTGAGACAGCAAGGAATTTGGAAAAGAGAGCATGATATGGCTCCTAAAATAGTTGCTGCGATTCCAATCAAGTGCTTGTCTGTGATCAGTACAAACGGTAATGGAATGGACTTGTGCTAGTACACCAATAATTGCTACAAACAGCGTTGTTACAATCATCATTCTTAATTTAAAACTTGATTCGGGCATTATGTGTAAGTCATCCCTTAATGTAAATATTAACTTTATTCGGATTACAATTTAAAATTGTACTTTATACTATCTCGTTTGAATCTATCAACTGTGTTTTGATAATTAAACCGTCATTATGGTAATAAGGAGGTTTAAAGTGCTCCCCGGATAATCTATTTAAGTGAAAGTGCTTGCGAGGTAGCCCCCTTAAGTGTAAAAGGTAAAAAATAATGCCCAGTAAGACTATATCTTACTGGGCATTTTAATCACTTTTTAATCATCTGCACCATAACTGATCAAATTAGTAAATATTCGATATCCACCCGGAACTTGGTTTTCAATTTGACGATAGAATACAAGATTTGTGTAAAGATATGTTCCCTCTCCGTATTCAGCCATTAAAATGCCCCCTGTGAATGGATCTTCGTCCGGGTCTGCCATGCTTACAAAAGTTTCATATCTTTCGTCCCAATTCATAGGGAAGTAAAGTCCCCGTTCCTGAACCCAATTATCCCAATCACTAGTTGTGATTTTGTTTGGATAGTTAAACAATTTATGATCCGGTTTTGTCATGGTTACTTCTGCGTCTTCATCTGTAACACGCCATTCGATGGATGGCTGTCCGATTTCCAATGAGTATGGAGGAGTTTGTTCCGTGTTCCAGTTGTCCCATGGTTTATGGTATTGAACCACAAGATGTCCGCCATTTTCTACATATTCAAGTAATCTATCATTGTTTTGAACAAGGTCTTCACGTGATAAGTTTGCTCTGATTCCTGTAACAATGGTATCGTATTGTGATAAATCACCAGAGGATAGATCCACTTCAGTTAATCGAGTAATATCAAAACCAGTATTGGTTAAATAGTCAGCTACTTTATCAAATCCACTGTCTATATAACCTATTTTCAGATTATCCGGTTTTAATAATTCAAAAGCTACCCCATTGATACTTGACGAATATTGGTAATAAGAATCTTTAATATGGTCGTACTTAATTTCCTGTACAGACGTATTGAATTTCTTCCCATCCGCTTCAGCAATCGCATCAATGGCAAAATCACCTTTTTCGATATTAGCAGGTGGAATCAAATTAAAGGTAACGTCTTTTTCTTCAAATCTGTTATTAAATGATAGTTCCTTTTGTACAGGCTTACTATTCCAACCTTCTGGAAGATTTAAGGAAAGAGTCGCATTCTTTTGACCATCAACGTAATTTTTGATCTTAATAGTAATAGGTACTTCATCTTGGATATCGGCTGTATTTATTGTGATATTTTCCGGATCCGGTTTAACGCTTAACCCCGGCAATACAGCAATTGTGTTGTTAAAATCAACAACAGAAGAAGTTTTTACTCCTTTCTCTTTAAAACTGATTTTGCCACTTATAATAGGTTCATCATAAGGATGGAAGTATTCTGCATCGGCTGGTACCGTAATATTAAACGTAATTGTTTTTGACTCATTAGGCATTAAATGTTTCAGTTGTCTTTCTTGATTATACTTCCAATTTTTGGGTGTACGTAATGACGCATTAACATGTTTTAACTTTATAGTACCTTCATTCGTAAATTTCATCGTAACCTGTGCTTGCTCACCCTGTGTCAATACTTGAGAATCAATAGATGTCTCAATATTAAGGCTAGAAGAAACAAAACTTACTTGCATTAACTGTTCACTTTTAAGTTCAAGTTTGTGAAGTAAATCATTTTTAATGGAATCATCCATTTTAGCTTTTTTGACCTTTTTGATTAATTTTTTAACATCTTTTAATGCCTTCTGTGATGCTGGTAAAATATCTTCGCGATTTGGATATAATGTGATGATATGATCTAAATTTTGCTGTAGTTTCTTTAGGTGAACTTGAATGTTTTTTTGTTGTATGATATCAGCCCATTCACTAAAGTCATAAGGAATTCCGGCGAACAATTCGGGATTGCTAGCGGATTCTGTTGAATTCACTAATTCAAGATCGAATTGTCGTGGCTCAGCTGGAATATCATTACCCATACCTTGACTTTTGTGTAGATATCTGGACTTTTCTCCAAGTTGCGGATACGTCATTCCATAGATTGAATCATAATCACCGATTTCAATCGAAGTTGTTGCTGTCTCTTCAGACTCAGCTGGTAAAAAGAGCTTTTTAATCTGCCAGACTGATAAACCGTTTTCTAATTGTTCTGGGAAGACGGATGGATCAGCTGCATCCGCAAAGGCTCTTTTGCTTAATATAGTCATTGTTCTATGGTGCCCGTGTTGGCTTTCAACATTACGGAAAGAAGGCATTACAATATCGGGTTGGTAGGTTCTAATAAATTTGATAAGCCTTTTGTATGTTTCCTCTTCGCCCCATTTTTCAAGCGATTCTTCTGGCGACTTTGAAAAACCAAAGTCGTAAATTTCATCAGAAGTTGTTTGACTTAGATGGTGTGCTTTTACACCGGTAACTTTTGCTGCTTCGATCATTTCATTTGAACGGATAATACCTAGTGCATTACCTAATTCACTTCCGATCTCATTTTGTCCACCTTCACCGCGATTTGCAATTAGGCTGGCTGTTTTCACTCCTAATCCTCTTGATAGATACGCAAGAAAGTCACTGCGTTCATCATCAGGATGTGCTCCTGTATTCAGGAAGGAAACTGTAGTATCAAGTGGTTTAATCGCATTCCAAAGTTTAACGTCCGGATCTTTGTCTTCTTTAGCCTGTCCTGGTAGGGGAAGGAAAGTGACGATTAACAATACAGACAACAGAAAATAAAAAAATTTCTTCATTTATTGTAACCCCTTTCATTTGTTAGATTGAGTAAAATTGAACCTCCTTTCTATAAATTGGCATTAGTTAGTAAAGGTTACTAACTAATAAGAGTAGAGCCTAGTACACATAAAACATATCACGTTTTAAAATAATGTAAATATTAAAAAGGATCTAATTATTTAAGAGCTAGTAGTTAAAAAGTATCATTTTAGAATATAAATCGCATAAGGTTATTAATGGAAAAGTAAGTAACTTAGTGAAATCAAATTTTTCAAAAAATAATCTTTACAACGACAAGGATTTCATCTAGAATATACACAACAGTCAAATTAGTAAGTAAACTTTACTAACTAAAATAGTGCTCATTACTTAAAAAGATGACGGATTAAGGGGCTTATGAAATGCAGAAGGGTAATTCAGCTTACATAAAACAGATGAATCGCAAGTTAATTTTAAAATGTATTATTGATGAGGAATCTATTTCAAGAGCTTCCATATCCAAAAAACTATCAATAAGCAAGCCAACTGTTTCAGTGATTGTTGATCAATTGATAAAAGAGGGATGGATCTTTGAAACTGGATGTGGAGAGTCTTCAAAAGGTGGGGGGAGAAAGCCGGTCAATTTAAAATTCAACCCGCAAAAAGCTTATGTAATAGGTGTTGATATTGGTGGAACTAAAGTAGCGTCAGGAATTACTGATTTAAATGGTAAGTTAATTTCATATCGTGACTTTCCTACCCAAAAAAACTTGGAAGAAGATCTTTTTTCGGAGATTAATAAAAGTATAGTTTCTATGAAAAATGAGCTGAAAATTAATGACTCAAAGATTCTTGGTATGGGGGTGGGAGTTCCAGGTGTTATAAATGTGGAAAAAGGAGTTGTAGATGAAGCCCCGGCGCTCAAATGGAAACGCTTTCCTATACGAAAAAGATTACTTGAATTGTTTGATATGCCGATTTACATCGATAATGACGTAAACATAAGTGTACTTGGAGAGCATTGGAAAGGTATCGGCCAACAGAAAAGCAATTTGATTTATATAGCGATCGGCACTGGGATAGGGAGCGGCATTATGATTAATGGCGACTTGTATAGAGGGAGTAGTAATAGTGCAGGCGAAATTGGGTATATGGTCACCGATAGATTATACGCAAAACGCTATCATCCCGTATATGAGGGATATGGTTTTTTGGAAAGTGTCGCTAGCGGCTCATCCATAGGACAACAATTATCTGAGCGTATTGGCAAGGAAGTAACCGCCGAAGATGCATTTAATTTATACAAAGGAAATAACCAAGATGCAGTTGAAGTGATTGATTTTGCTATTGAAAATTTAGGGCTTGGAATTGCTAATTATGTTTCTCTTTTGGATCCTGAGTTAATTATTTTAGGAGGTGGTGTAAGTGATTCGTATCATATTATAAATAAAAAAATCAGCGACATTATTAAGCGATTTACACCAAAGAAGTGTGATGTTGTGCAAACAACTTTTGGCAGGGAAGCAGGGGTTATCGGGGCAGTGGCATTGTTTTTGAAGGAATTTGATACCATTTTTGATATTTAGATGAGGGGGTAATTTTAGTGAAAAATCCTAAAAGAAATTGGTTATTTTCTATCTTGATTGCTGCGGTATTTACTATTGTACTGACTGGTTGTATGGCTGGTGGAGATGAAGAATCAAACGGTGATACGGAGTCAGAAAGCGGGGATGATTTGGAGGATAAGGTAGTTGTTTATTCTCCACATGGAAAAGATATTTTAAGTGATTTTGAAAAGCAATTTGAAGCTGAATATGATATAGACATGGAATTTTTAGATATGGGTTCTCAAGAAATTCTAGATCGTGTACGTTCTGAAAAGAATAACACACAAGCTGACGTATGGTGGGGGGCTCCGCAAGTAAACTTTGATCAAGCTAAGGATGAAGGGCTACTAGCAGAATATAAACCATCCTATGCAAATGCATTAGATGAAATGTATCGTGATGAGGATTGGATGTGGTCTGGGACATCGATAACTCCAGAAGTTATTCTTTATAATACAAAAGAAATTTCAGGGGAAGAAGTACCAAAAGATTGGGATGAACTTCTTGATTCTAAGTGGAAAGATGAGATTATTATCCGTTATCCATTGGCTTCGGGTACGATGCGGACCATTTACTCTGCAATGATTTACAACACTTATAAGGATACAGAAAGTCCAGATGAAGGATATGAATGGCTACAGAAACTAGATGAAAATACAAAAGAGTATTCTGCAAATCCAGAGATCATGTATAACCAAGTCGCAAAAGGTGTAGGTTCTTTGTCCGTATGGAACATGCCAGATACAGTTATGTTAGCGGAGGAAAAAGGATATCCATTTGATTATGTAATACCTGAAAGTGGGACACCAGTTTTAACAGAAGGTATTGCTGTAATTAAAGATGCACCACACCCAAAAGCTGCAGAAGCCTTTTATGAGTTTGTAAATAAGAAAGAGGCTGCAAAACTATTAGCTGAAAAATACTACCGAATTCCAACCCGTGAAGATGTAGAGGATCTTCCTGATTGGATTACCGAAACAGAAATTAATCCAATGGAAATCGATTGGAAACTATTCCAAGAGAAATCACCTGAGTGGATGGAACATTGGGATAACGAAATCAAGAACACCGATAAAGATAAAAGTGAAGAATAAAAAAAGGAATTAGATTCTAAGTTAAAACAGAGAAACGAGAGCATTCGCCATTATACCTGACGACTGCTTCTCGCTTTT
The DNA here is from genome assembly GCF_054048505.1 of Virgibacillus sp. FSP13. Classification (NCBI taxonomy): domain Bacteria; kingdom Bacillati; phylum Bacillota; class Bacilli; order Caryophanales; family Bacillaceae; genus Virgibacillus; species Virgibacillus sp. FSP13. Next base: position 66,226 of record NZ_JBSVKG010000003.1, read on the forward strand.
CTAAGATAAGAGGAGTTGTTGTTGCATGTCAACAGTGAATTTATCAACAATCACAAAACAATTTGGTGGTATAACGGCAGTCAAAGGATTAGATCTATTAATAGAAGAGGGCGAGTTTTTTACGTTTTTAGGTCCAAGTGGATGTGGAAAGACAACAACTCTTAGGATGATTGCCGGTTTCTACTACCCAACAACGGGAAAGGTTAAGTTCAATGATAAAGATATGACGACAGTATCACCTGAAAAACGGAATACCGGTATGGTTTTTCAAAACTATGCGCTATTTCCTCATATGACTGTGTTTGAAAATGTTGCCTTTGGATTAAAGGTAAGGAAAATTAATAAAACTGAGATTAAAAGAAGAGTGGGAGAGGTCTTAAAAAAGGTTCGTTTAGCTGAATATGTAGACCGTCAAGTAAGTCAGCTAAGTGGCGGACAACAGCAACGTGTTGCATTGGCTCGTGCACTTGTGATTGAACCAGACATCTTACTTTTAGATGAACCATTAAGTAATTTGGATGCTAGATTACGTGATGAAATGCGTACCGAAATATTACGTTTGCAGCGCGAATATGGTATTACAACTATTTACGTTACACATGATCAGGTGGAAGCTTTAACCATGAGCGATCGGATAGCGGTGTTCAATTTTGGTGAATGCCAACAGGTAGGGACACCAACAGAAATCTATAATAGACCTGTTAATGACTTTGTAGCGGAATTTATCGGGGAAACGAATTTATTACCAATATCGTATAACAAGTCAGTTGAGAAGCAGTTTGTTTATCAATCTAATAAATTAACAGATTCGATTTATGTTGACAATACAGAATTGAATATTGCTCCTTATGAAGAGAGTGATTATCTTATGATGTCAGTTAGGCCTGAAGCTGTACGAATTAATCAGAATAAATTAAGAGGAAACAATGTTTTTAAAGGTATTGTATCACTTGTTCAATTTACAGGTGCCTCTGTTCATACATTCGTAAAAGTAAATGAGGATATCATGATTAGGGCAACAGATTTAAACCAAGGACCTAGTACATATTTTAAAGAGGAAACAGAGGTTTACGTTCAGTTGCCTGAAGATCAAATACGTGTGATCCCAAGGGCAAGGGAGTGATAAACATATGTTAAATGCAGAGAAGAGAAAAACGTTATTCTTATTAATTCCTGTTGTATTAATATTAGTAGGATATGTCTTATATCCATCGATCGAAACATTATTTGAAAGCTTTAAAAAAAATGGGATATTCTCCATGCAAAATTATACCGACTTTTTTGGACCAAAAGCAGAGGCGAATTTAGAGGCTTTATGGAATTCGGTTTATATCTCCCTATTATCTGTTTTCTTTAGCGCCTTAATTGGTGTCCCGTTAGCATATATCTTTAATCGGTATGATTTCCCTGGACGACAATTTTTCTCTAATATAGCAATAATGCCAATTGTTCTACCATCCCTTGTTGGGGTTATGGCATTTATGTTCTTATACGGTGAAGCAGGATTAGTTCCAAACTTTATAAAGGATTTGTTTCATCTTTCCGAGGTGCCATTTAGTATTGGGGGTATTTCCGGTATTCTACTTGTGCATGCCTATACGATGTATCCATATTTTTATATGACGACCTCATCAGCACTAAATAATATTGATCCATCCTTAGAGGAAGCTGCATACAATCTAGGATCAAGTAAGTTTAAGGTGTTTTGGAAAGTTACTTTTCCATTATTAACACCAGGATTGGTTGCTGCGTCTTTATTAGTGTTTATGGTTTCAATGGCTTCATTTAGTGCACCATTTTTACTGGCTGGTGGGTTTCGGGTATTAAGTTTACAAATCTATTTTTCTAAAATTAATGGGGATTTAGAAATGGCTGCAACACAGTCAGTTATCTTATCCGTTGTTTCCATTTCCTTCTTATTATTTATGCGTTGGTACCAGGGGCGCAAAGATTACCGTATGGCTAGTAAGGGGATTGGCGCGCACCGTAGTGAGGTAAATAATCCTGTATTGAAGTGGACGATGGTAACATTGGGCATTCTTGCTATGATTGTTTTACTATTACCACATGTAACATTACTTATTCTATCACTTGTACCTGAAGGAGGATGGACATGGCAAACATATCCACAAGCCTTCAGTTTAGAGAATTTTAGATTGTTGTTTGATGATCCAAATATATGGGATCCAGTGAAAAATAGTTTAATCATGGCGTTTCTTGCTTGTATTGGTGTATTTATATTTGGAATTATTACGTCATATGCACTTGTTAAGCGTAGTTTCATTGGGAAAAATCTTTTAGATATTTTAGTAATGATTCCGTGGGCATTGCCAGCTACAGTTGTTGGTATGAATTTAATACTAGCTTTTAATGAGTCGTCACCATTTTCGTTTGGAAAGATTCTGGTAGGGACATTTTGGATTTTGCCCTTAGCATACTTTGTACGATTTATTCCGCTTGTTGTTCGCTCTACAAATGCAGTTTTAGAACAAATGGATGATTCCATAGAAGAGGCGGCGCAAAATTTAGGCGCAAAATGGTTATATACTTTTAGGCGAGTAGTAATTCCAATCATCATGCCTGGAGTCTTAAGTGGTACCCTGCTTGCATTTGTTCAGGCGGTAGGAGAATTCCCTACTTCTGTATTACTTTATACAATAGGTAACCGACCTATTTCAATCGAAATTATGAACCAATTACGTATGTTTAATATTGGGCAAGCGGCTGCTTACGGTATGATTCAGGTATGTTTAATAGCAATTGTTATGTATGCATCGTATAAATTTTTGGGTGTTAAAACGGAGAATACATTGTAAGGATAAAAAGATATATTGAGGTGATTTTTGATGAGTATAAAAAGGGAACAATTTGAAGAAGATGAAGGTGTGGATTTTCCAGGTAAAACATTTGTAGAAGCCTTGTTGAAGCCGGTATTTTATGATCAAAAAGAATATTTATTTGATGCTATGTTTATGATTCACAAGGCACATACTACTATGCTTCAAGAGCAAGAAATTCTTACGAAAAATGAAGCAATGGAAATTTTACGTGGAATTCAACAAGTAGAAAAACTCGATCGAGAAGAACTTGAGTACTCTGCTGAATATGAAGATTTGTTTTTTCTTGTAGAATCACAAATAGGAGAGCTAGTAGGTGAAGAATTAGCGGGAAAGATGCATATAGCCAAAAGTCGGAATGATATGGGTGAGGCCATGTATCGAATTGTAATTCGGGGGTATATACAAAAAGCAATAACTAATGCGAATGAACTTAGTGTTGCAATCCTTAATCAAGCTGAACAACATATTGAATCGATCATGCCCGCTCATACACATACACAACCTGCTCAGCCAACAACGTTTGGTCATTACTTAGTAGCAATCTATGACAACTTACAACATGATATCGAACGGTTAGAGCAAGCATACAAAACGGTTAATCAATCACCAATGGGCGCCGCAGCCATAACAACTTCCGGTTTCCCGATTAATCGTGAACGTATGGTGGAACTTCTTGGTTTTGATGGTTTAGTAGAAAATTCATATGATGCTATAGGTGCTGGTGATTATTTAATAGAGGCTGCTCAAGTCTTAATTAGTTTGATGACAAATATGGGAAGATGGATTCAAGAATTTTTACGAATGGCATCAAAAGAAGTTGGGTTGTTACGAGTTTCTGATGCATATGTGCAAATAAGTAGTATTATGCCGCAAAAAAGAAATCCTGTTTCTATTGAACATTCACGTGCAATAGCTAGTAGTGCAGCTGCTGAAGGTATGGCAGTTGTTCACATGATTCATAATACACCATATGGAGATATTAATGATACAGAAGATGATTTGCAACCACACATTTATGAAGGATATCGAAAAGGAATACGAGTATTACGCTTGATGCGTGCTGTAATAATAACAATAGATTTTAATAAGAATAGAGCACATCAACAGGCAAGAGAAAATATGATTACAATCACAGAGCTTGCGGATGTACTTGCCCGGGATTATGGTGTTTCATTTCGAAAAGCCCATCATAAAGCAAGCATGATAGCTAAAGAAGCGGATAACTGGGGAAAAGAATTATATGAAATACCGCTACTTCAGATTAATGAATTGTTAGGTGAAGTCGAATTAACTGCGAAAGACTGGCAGGACATTATTGATCCGGTATGTTTTGTTGAAAGACGAAATGTTACTGGAGGGCCTAATTATGATGTAGTACGGGATATGATAGAAAGAAGGAAAGCTTCCGGTAACGAACCTGATGATTAATAGTTAGGCTTAACACATTACAGTGTAAGGGGTTATTTTATAAAACAATGTTTTGTAAAAGAGGTTCCAGATAGTTTGTTTAACAAAAGTAAGTTAGCTAAAATGAATCTTGTACCAACTACAGAGCACGAAGCTTTTGTGGTTTATCCTGAACAAAAACGAGAAAATAGGCTCTATGATATTAATAAGACCCAAACACCTAAGAGAAGGCAATCATCAGGTTTTTCTTTAACCGTTCGGGATCAGACGAAAGAAAATGTGCTGCAACAGCGTAGAGAAGAAATTGTTATAGAGAGAAACAGGGCTTCGATCTTTATGCATAAGTTGCAAGGTCTCTATGTAATTTAAATTTTGATAGCTTTCGAGTAAAAGGGGAATGAAGTCGGGTTAAGCATTCCCCGTTTTTTTAACACCCATTTTAAAAATGTAGCAGTTCATGATATTCATTTACCAAACGTGAACATCGTGAGCTGCCTGTAAGATTAGCCGATTTCAACAAGCCTTACTATTCCACAAAACCCGTATTCACAAATCCTGTGAAATCCGGTTTCTCTTTCAAAAACTTCAAGTTATAAGAAGAGTTACCGAATTGCTGGATAACTTCTGGATCCATATCATAAACAAAATTAGTTCGTTTCCAGGCATTTTCCATTACGTCACGGGTAAGCTCCTGTCCAGTAATATCAGCAATTCCATTTATCGTGATCGTGATCGCTTCATCAGGATTTTCGTTTATATATTCGACTGCTTCTTTGTGGGCATCAATCAGTTTGGTTACAAGCTTCTGGTCGTCTTCAGCCAATTCTGATGTGGTGACAAATACGGCAGCTGGTAATTTTTTACCAAAGGAGATTTCGTCTGAATCAACAACAACATTTGCATCAGCTTTTGCTTCCAAAACAGATCCCCATGGTTCCGGTGCTGTGGCAACATCAACATTGCCACTTTCGAACATGGATTGGTATTGTGCTGGTTTGCCTGTTACGTGTTTCATGCTGCCGCCAACACGGTCGGACGTAATGCCTCTTTCCTTCATGTATGTTTCAAACTGGACATCATGTGTACAGCCAACTCGTGGCGAAATGAACGTTTTCCCTTCGATATCTTCGACGTTTTTTACGCCACTACCTTCACGGGAGACGATTACAGTTCCGCCAGTTGAAGAAGCTGCAATTACTTGAACGTCGACACCGGAAATAAAGTTATTCATTGCTGGACCCGGACCAACAAGCCCGCCTTGAATTTCACCTGTTGCCAAAGCTTTCATAAAAGTAGACCCATCTGGGAAAGTCCGATATTCTACTTCAACATCTTCACCTAGATGTTTTTCATACATTTCTTTTTCCTTTGCTATCATTGCTGGTGCGTGATTAAGGTTTGGAAAATAACCGATAACGATTTTTTCCTTTTTGCTTCCGTCGTCAGATGATGCTTGTGAATCATTGCCACATGCACCTAGAATGAGTAAAAAACTCACGAACAGAAAAACAATGCTTTTTTTCAAGATGATTACCCCTTTCTTTTACGCTGCTTCTTCCAATCCCCAGCGTTTTAGTACTTTATTTTCAATTCGCTGGAAAACAAATTGATCGACAACTGACCCGATGACACCGATGATAATGATAATCCCGATTACGAGACTCATGTTGTTAAAGTCGGATGCATAGCTGAGTGTGTATCCTAGTCCTGGGCCTGTGCTTAGTAATTCCGCAGCCATTAGTGCTCGCCAGCTAAATGCCCATGCGAGTCTGACACCCGTCACGGCATGGGGGATAGCGGCTGGAACAACAACTTTAAAAAACAGATCCATTCCTCTTGATCCCATTGTTCGTGCTGCTTTTAAATAAATCGGTGCGACATTTTTGATACCAATCCGCATATTCATCGTCATGACAAAGGTACCGCCAATGATGACGACAAAAATGATCGCGGTTTCACCAAATCCAAACCAGATAATGGCAAGTGGGACCCAAACAATACTTGGGACACTTTGCAATGCTAGAATCATCGTCCCTAGGGTCTCATCAGCTGTTTTAACTTTGGCAAGTAAAACACCAAGAATAGTGCCGATTATTAATGAGATAGCAAGGCCAATAAGTAAATGACGGAAGCTTGCTAGAATATCATATACAAGTGTCATATCCTGAAGCCCATTATAAATGGATTCGGCGACAGATAAGGGACTTGGTATCATCGATTCAGGCCAGAAACCGAGTAGCACGACACCTTGCCAGATCAGAATGAGTGAAACGAAAAACAGTATACGTTTAATTGGTACTGGCATGTTGCAACTCCTCTTTCATCACGTTGTCTATTTCAGTTTTTAAAATGGCCATTACATCCTCTTCTAAACTAGCTATATCTTTTTGTGGACGCGGCCTTTGTAAATCAACTTTGAAATCAGAAATGATGGTTCCCGGTCTTGCACCCATGACAATGACGCGATCCGATAGTTTGATAGCTTCACGAATGCTATGGGTGACAAAAACAATCGTCTTTCTATTGGCAAGCCAGATCTTTTCCAGTTCTTCCTGCAGTACGTTTCTTGTCTGTTCATCCAGCGCACCGAATGGTTCATCCATTAACAAAAGCTTGGAATCCATCGCAAGTGCCCTGGCAATCGAGACACGCTGCTGCATGCCGCCGGAAAGCTCGTGTGGATAATGGTCAGCAAATTGGCTGAGGTGGACCATTTGCAAAAAATGTGCGGCGGTGGTTGCCTGTTCTTTTTTCCCCATTCTTTTTCTGAGTGGAAACATTACATTTTCTATGACCGACATCCACGGAAAGAGTGCTGCTTCCTGGAAAACCATGCTTTTTTTTGGTCCTGGTTCTTTTATCTCGCTGTTATCTAACAGCACTGTACCAGAAGATGGTTTTGTCAGCCCTGCGGTAATTGAAAGAAGCGTTGATTTACCGCAACCTGAAGGTCCTAATAAAGAAATAAATTCTCCTTCTTCAATGGATAGATTAATATCGTTTAACACCAATAATGGCTGTTTATCTCCACGCTGAAACGATTTGGATATATTTTTTATTTCTAAAAACATAGCTATCACCTCCGATTAATAACTATAATTCCTATTGGTTTTATATGGATTATAGGTATTGTACCATGGTTATCTGTCTTTTCCAATAGGCGAATGTCGGATTAGGAGGAGAAAATGGTATAAAAAAAGCCTGGAAAGATTGATATCTTTCCAGGTAGTACCCCTTCATCATGTGTTCTTTTTCTTCGGCTCCGCGGTTTTCACTTCATTGTTTAATGCTTTAAATAATGCAATGACCATCAAAATCATTACAAAAGAAAACGGTAGCGCCGCAATAATAATAGTGTTCTGGATTGCTGTTAAGCCACCAACATAGAGCAAGATAAGGGCAACAGCGGATTGGGCAATACCCCAGATGATCTTTACCTTATTTGGCGGTATAAGCGAACCGTTTGTTGATTGCATACCTAGAACAAAAGTTGCTGAGTCTGCAGAGGTAATAAAGAATGATGCAATAAGCAATATGGCAATGACAGACAAGATGAGCGATATCGGCAATTGATCAAACATGTTAAATAGCACGAGCTCTGTTGAATATTGCGTCAGATCAACACCGCTGTTTTGCACATTTCCGGCTGTCGTACCGAACACTGCATACCAGATCGATATAAACAGGGTCGGTACAACCATTACACCGATTAAAAATTGACGGATCGTACGTCCACGAGATACACGAGCGATAAACATCCCGACAAATGGTGCCCAGGATATCCACCATGCCCAAAAGAAAATTGTCCAGCCGTCAAGCCATTCTCGATTATCGCCTTCGAGGGGAGCAGACTGAAAACTCATTTCCACAATATGCTGCATATACCAACCAAATGTCTCCGTAAACATGTTTAAAATCAACAATGTCGGTCCAACGATCAACACGACAATTAGCAACAATACAGCAAGTACCATGTTTGTATTGGACAAATATTTAATCCCTTTGCTCAAACCGGTCCATGCTGAGATAAGAAATAAAATGGTGACGACGGCGATAATTAAAAATTGGGATGTAAACCCGATATCAACACCGAATAAATGGGAAAGTCCACCATTAATTTGCACGGCACCAAACCCAAGTGATGTCGCAACTCCGAAAACGGTTGCAAAAACGGCTAACACATCAATCAAAATACCAAGTGGGCCGTTCATTTTGTTGCCGAACAATGGTTTCAATGTTGCGGAAATCAAACCAGGTTCTCCTTTGCGAAATTGAAAAAATGCCAAGGCCAAAGCAATAATGCCATACATTGCCCAAACATGAACACCCCAGTGAAGGTAGGAGTATGAGAGCCCTTGCTTGAATGCTGCTTCCGAACCAACTTCCGCTGAAGGAGAGTCAACAGCATAGTTGAATAGTGGTTCAGCGGCCCCATAAAACACTAAACCAATTCCCATTCCTGCTGAGAACAACATAGCTATCCATGTTGGCGTGGAGAAATCCGGCTTTTCATTGTCCTTTCCGAGGCGAATTTTTCCATACGGACTAACTGAAATGATAACAGATAGGATAACCAAAGCGGACATGAGCAGTAAGTAGTACCACCCAAATGATGTAGAAACGAATGCTTTTATGTTACCAGATATCGTTTCGAATTGTTCTGGGAAAATTGCACCGAAAATTACAGTTAAAATGACTAAAACTAATGTGATATAAAAAACTCTTGAAACTTTCTTCATGAAGCCCCCTTGAATATTTTGACATTATAAAATTAACAATACCAAACCTCAACATGCAATGCAATTTTCAGAAAGTCGTTTATCTTAGATGTATATATATGGTTTGGTTCTGTTATGTTAGGAAATTCCAAATATAGCCATGACAGTTAGAAAAAAACGTGATAAAGTAGAAACATAACAAAAAAGAAATCTGCATACGTTGCAGGAGAGGTTCGAAATTCCATCCCTCGATAAAAAACTAAGGAGTCGAAAACAACACGCTACTTAGTGTTGTTTTTTTGATGGAAAATGATTGAAGCTCTTCTTTTGGGATGCAAAAGAGAGGAGAAATAAAGTTGGATAATAATAAGGCAGTTGTGGTGTTTAGTGGCGGCCAGGATAGTACGACATGCTTGTTCTGGGCAATGGAAAAGTTTGAACATGTGGAGGCTGTTACATTTCAATATGGACAGCGACATATTCAGGAATTGGAGTGTGCAAGGGAGATTTGTCAAACGCTTGAGGTTCCACACCATGAATTGGATATGTCATTACTAAACCAGTTAGCGCCGAATGCACTGACAAGAGATGATATTGCAATCACAGAAGGGGAAGGCTTGCCATCAACGTTTGTGCCGGGGCGAAATTTGTTGTTCTTTTCATTTGCAGCAGTTTTGGCTAAACAAATCGGCGCCAAGCATATTATTACAGGGGTGAGCGAAACTGATTTCAGTGGTTATCCGGATTGCCGCGATGGCTTTGTTAAGTCATTGAATGTGACACTGAATTTAGCGATGGATGATGCGTTTGTGATACATACTCCATTAATGTGGCGGGACAAATCGGAAGTGTGGGAGTTAAGTGATGAACTTGGTGCTTTTGAATTTGTCAAAGACCATACATTGACTTGCTACAACGGTGTAAAGGGAAGTGGCTGTGGAGAATGCCCGTCATGTAAGTTGCGCCAACGAGGGCTTGAGCAGTATGAAAATAGACGGGAAGGGGAGATTGCCAAATGATGCAGCAAATTTATCCCGCTCCAGACCATGATTATTCATATGAATTAAATAAGGACTTTCACTTTGCGGCGGCACATTATATTCCAAATGCAGAAGCTGGCAAATGTCAATATACACACGGCCATACGTATTTTGCCAATATCACGATTGGCGGCAATGAGCTTGATGATTTGGGTTTTTTGGTAAATTTTAAACAAATCAAAGACATCATTCACAAACGGTTTGACCATGGAACATTGAATGATGATCCCGCATTTTCCAACGATCGTCCAGAACAATTTCCAACGACAGAGATTGTTGCACGAACGATTTATGACATCATCGAGGAGCATTTAGAAACATTATCTAATCGGCCAGTATGCTTACAAGTTTTTTTACGTGAGACGCCAACAAGCTACTGCGTTTATCGTCCAAAGGGGGCGAAAGCTAAATGAAACTGCCAGTAATGGAAGTATTTGGGCCAACGATTCAGGGAGAGGGAATGGTAATTGGGCAAAAAACCATGTTTGTCCGAACCGCGGGATGCGACTATTCCTGCTCCTGGTGTGACTCTAAGTTCACTTGGGATGGATCGGAAAAGGAAAACATCCAAATGATGGAGCCAGAAGATATTTGGGAGGCGTTACAGGAACAAGCAGGCGGCCGCTTTGGCCATGTAACCATTTCTGGAGGGAACCCCGGATTACTTGCGGGGTTAGATGGACTTGTTGATTTGCTTCATGGCCAGCAAATTAAAATCGCACTTGAGACACAAGGAAGTAAGTGGCAGCCATGGTTCGTAAAGATCGATGAGCTGACGATTTCACCAAAACCGCCGAGCTCTGGAATGCGGACAAATTTTGATATCCTTGACTCTATCATTGATTCGCTAACATTGCATCAGCAGGGAACATTCAGTTTAAAAGTTGTCATTTTTGATCAAGCAGATTTGGACTATGCAACGAAGCTACATCAGCGGTATCCGGATGTTCCGTTATTTTTGCAAGTGGGGAATGATGATACCGCCAACGCTGACAACGAGAAATTGCTTGAGCATTTGCTGGACCGGTATGAATGGTTGATTGATCAGGTGATGGCCAGCAACGTGTTGAAGAATGTACGCGTTTTACCACAACTGCATACGTATTTGTGGGGGAATTTGCGGGGGGTTTGATAAAGGAACATGTGCGATGATCCTGCGTTGTTTTTAATTCCAGGATTACTTGCCATAGATTAAATGTAAGAATTATTGTAATCTTTGAAAGTGAGTGATATAATTTAAGAGATTAACTGAATAGGTTAAAGATGTAGGTGCAATAAAGTTAATTCCATTTTATTGCTTAAAAGGGAAGTTCGGTGAAAACCCGACGCTGTCCCGCAACTGTGTATGGGAACGATTCGAGAAAAACCACTGTTTTCACGTATATGAAAATGGGAAGGTTCGAAAAGTGATGACCATGAGCCAGGAGACCTGCCTATGTCTAGCAACATCCATACCTACGAGGATAGGAGGTGTTACATGCGAATAAACAGATGAACATGTTCTGGAAATTTACCATGTTTATTTATGCTTTTTTTGGGATGCATGCTAACAACTTCTAAAAGGGGAGTTGTTTTTTTATTGCATTAAAAATACAGAAAATAAACAAACATCTGGGGGAAAACAATTTGTATGGAACAGTGACTTATTTCACGGAATGTTTAAAGGCAGCGATTATGAACAATTTGGCAGTTGATCAATCTTCTCCCATGCAAGTATGTTATGAACGAATGAAAAAAGAAATTGATACTTGTAAAGAGAGTGACGAAACAAAAGGACGTTATTTAATAAATCTTGAAAGGGCTTCCAATAGTGTTCTGATAGAACTAATAGGAGAGAGGGAGGAATTAAATGGAAACGGAAACTAAGTTTGTACCTGGGCTTGAAGGAGTTATTGCAGCAGAAACTGGGATTTCACTGCTTGATACTGAACAAGAGAAGATCATTATAAAGGGTTATGATTTGATCGAGTTATCTAAGAGTAGGGATTACTTAGACATTGTACATCTTTTATTTGAGGATACGCTGCCTAATCAAATCGAAAAAACAAAATTAGAGAAGAAGTTAAAGGCAAGGTATAATGTTCCATCCAATGTAATTGATGTTTTTGCATTATTGCCTAAAAAGACACACCCGATGGATGGATTAAGAACAGGCATATCCGTGCTTGCGGGGTACGAAGAGAATATTGATGATCGCTCTTTGAAGGTGAATAACAATCGTGCCTACGATCTCCTGGCAAAACTCCCTAATATTACAGTTAATAGTTATCGGGTTCTAAATAAACAAAAACCGGTTCACCCTCACAAGGATTTGTCTTATAGTGCTAATTTTTTATATATGATTACAGGGGAGGTTCCGTCTGAACAAGAGGCGAAGATTTTTGATCGATCTCTACTCTTGTATAGTGAGCACGAAATGCCGAATTCAACATTTACTGCAAGGGTAATTGCGTCGACACATTCAGATCTATATGGTGCATTAACTGGCGCAGTTTCATCACTGAAAGGTAATTTACACGGGGGGGCCAATGAGGCTGTCATGCACATGTTGCTTGAGGTAGATTCGACTGCAGGATTTGAAGAATTATTGTTGAAAAAGCTGCAACAAAAAGAGAAGATCATGGGATTTGGACATCGTGTTTATATGAACAAAATGGATCCAAGAGCGCTGATTATGAAAGAATCGCTAAAGCGGCTTTGTGAAAAAAAAGGAGACTTCTTGTTGCTAGAAATGTGCGAGGCTGGTGAGGAGCTGATGAAGCGAGAAAAAGGATTATACCCGAACTTGGATTATTATGCTGCTCCTGTATATTGGTTGCTTAGGATTCCAATCCAGTTATATACACCAATCTTTTTTAGTGCCCGAACAGTTGGATTATGTGCACATGTTATTGAACAGCATCAAAATAACCGGCTTTTTCGCCCACGTGTAAACTATGTTGGCGAGCAGTATTCATAGTAAACAACTGGGGAGTTGTGACCTGCTCGCCATAGTGATATAACCACCACTTATATATATAATATATAACATCGATTGAGAAAGGAAGAGGAATGTGTTAAAAGTGGATGAAACGAATAAGACCGATGTATTATTAGAAGAAATTGCCGATTATGTCTTAAACAAAGAAATTACAAGTACAGAAGCATATACGACAGCCAGCTATGTTTTGATGGATACTTTAGGCTGTGGCATTCTTGCGCTTAGCTATCCAGAGTGCACAAAGTTACTTGGCCCCATTATACCTGGTACGATTGTGCCTAATGGAACTCGTGTGCCTGGTACATCCCATGTACTTGATCCAGTGCGTGGAGCTTTTAATATTGGAACAATGATTCGTTGGCTTGATTACAATGATACGTGGCTGGCGGCAGAATGGGGACACCCTTCCGATAACTTAGGAGGAATTCTAGCAGTTGCTGATCATGTTAGTCAGGTGCGTGTTGCAAAAGGACAAGATCCGCTTCAGGTTCATAATATATTGGAAATGATGATTAAAGCACATGAAATTCAAGGTGTGCTTGCATTGGAAAACAGTTTAAATCGTGTCGGACTTGATCATGTATTATTTGTAAAAATAGCTACGACGGCTGTTGTGACAAAAATGTTAGGTGGCAAACGTGAGGAAATTATTAACGCACTGTCGAATGCTTGGATCGATAATTCGAGTCTACGTACGTATCGACATGCGCCTAATACAGGATCTCGTAAATCGTGGGCTGCTGGAGACGCAACGAGCAGAGCAGTATTTTTGGCATTGTTAGCTGTAAAAGGCGAGATGGGCTATCCAACTGCATTGACTGCACCTGGATGGGGATTCCAAGATGTTTTATTTAACAAACAAACAGTAAAACTTAGTCGCCCCCTTGATGCCTATGTGATGGAAAATGTTTTATTTAAGGTCGCTTATCCAGCTGAATTTCACGCCCAAACGGCTGCAGAGGCAGCAGTTCAGCTGCACCCGAAAGTGAAGGACCGAATCGATGAGATTGATAGGATATCTATTACAACACATGAGTCGGCCATTCGTATTATTGACAAAAAAGGTCCATTAAACAATCCGGCTGATCGCGACCATTGTTTACAATATATTACGGCAATTGGCCTGTTAAAGGGAGATATTACCGCTGATGATTATGAGGATGAAGCAGCGGCTGATCCTATCATTGATAGATTACGAGATAAGATGGTTGTTACAGAAAACAAACTCTATACAAAAGAATATCTTGATCCGAACAAGCGCTCAATCGCTAACGCCGTTCAAGTTTATTTTAAAAATGGAACGACAACGGAAAGTGTGGAATGTGAATACCCACTAGGGCATCGCTTCAGAAGAGAAGAAGCATTTCCAAAACTCAGAGATAAATTTATGGCGAATCTCTCAACACACTTCACAGCAAAACAAAGGAAGAAAATTGAGGAAAAATGTTTCGATCATGATAGAATCAACTCAATGTATGTAAATGAGTTTATGGATTTATTTGTTAACGTGTAAAGGGGGGAATCATGTATGGCTTGGATAGTGGATCAACAGTCATCACAAATAGAATTAGCAAATCAATTTAAAAAATCAATCGAAGAAAAAACTATATTGCAAATCCCTGGGGCACATGATGCAATGGCAGCACTTGTGGCAAAAAATGCGGGTTTCACAGCGCTTTATTTATCAGGTGGTGCTTATACAGCAAGCAAGGGTCTGCCTGATCTTGGCATTGTGACATCAACTGAAGTAGCAGAACGGGCGAGAGATCTCGTTCGGGCAACGAATTTACCGGTTCTTGTCGATATTGATACAGGATTTGGAGGAGTTCTTAATGTCGCTCGTACAGCACGGGAAATGGTTGAGGCCAATGTAGCTGCTGTACAAATTGAGGATCAAAATCTCCCGAAAAAATGTGGCCATCTTAATGGAAAACAACTCGTTTCTAAAGAAGAAATGGCACAAAAAATCAAGGCAATTAAGGAAGTAGCACCCTCACTTGTTGTCATTGCACGTACGGATGCACGGGCAGTAGAAGGCCTAGAAGCTGCGGTTGATAGATCTGCTGCCTATATCGAAGCTGGAGCGGATGGAATTTTTCCAGAAGCATTACAAACAGATGATGAATTTCGCTTATTTTCCGAAAAAGTGGATGTGCCGCTACTGGCTAATATGACAGAATTTGGTAAGACCCCATATATTAAAGCGAAGGCATTTGAAGACATGGGGTTTAGCATGGTTATTTATCCTGTTACCTCTTTGAGGGTGGCTGCAAAAGCATATGAGCGAATCTTTCGTTTAATCAAGCGGGAGGGAACTCAAAAAGAGGGTGTTTCCGATATGCAAACAAGAAAAGAATTGTATGAAACAATTTCGTACCATGATTTTGAGGGGCTGGATAAGACAATCGCAAAAACAACATTGTCAAATGATCAATAGATAAATATCTTGAAGTGTGGTTCTAAGCTATTTAAGGTATAAGGCGATGATTTCCATCTCTATGAAAAATAGATAGTGGAGACTATCGCCTTTTTCTATCTTCAAAAGGAGGATGGAACGTCATGATTACGTTGGAGACGTATACTGTTGAAAACTGGATGAACAAAGATTTGGAAACAATTGATCAAACTATGACTATTCATGATGTCATGCAATTACTAGGGGAATCAGGTAAAACAGAGCTCCCGGTAGTTGAGGGAAAAAGTCTAATTGGTGTAGTACGATTAAAAGAGTGTATGGATGGGATTTCAAACGGTTTGGCTATTCATGACCCGATTAAAACGATTATGAGTTTAGCTTGGACTTCCGTGAATAAAGACTTACCGATAACAGAATTAGTTGAGATACCATTGTATGTAGTGGAAGGTGAGGAAGAAAAACTCGTAGGTGAAATAACGGAAGAAGAATTATTTGCCTATCATAAAGCCATGATAGATGACATAAAGCAGAAAAAAGAATTGGTGGAATGGTTTGAGTTGTGCTTTGATACTGCTTACGAAGGATTGGTGGTCGTTGACGAGAAAGGTGTGATTCAATTATTTAATGAAACATATAGCCGTTTTGTTGGGGTAACAAAAGAGGAAGCAATTGGTAAAAGGGCTGATCAAGTAATCGACAGGACTAGACTACCGATCGTATTAAAAACAGGGGTCCCGGAGCGTAGTCAAGCACATCGATTGCAAGGACAGAATTTAGTTGTTCATCGTCTACCTATATGGAAGGATAATAGGGTTATTGGTGCTGTTGGTATGCTTGTTTATGAGGGAATTTCTGAATTATATCAAGTGATTGATCGAATGGAACGGCTTGATGATATAAAAAGTCAGAAGAAATTAGTAGAAATCCCTTGTAACATGAATGATGTTCAAGTGCACTTTGAAGACATACTTGGCGAAAGTCTTGTAATTTCTGAAACGAAAAAGATTGCCAGAAAAGCTGCTCAGTCAAGGGCTACAGTTCTTATCACTGGTGACAGTGGGGTTGGAAAAGAGCAGTTTGCACGCGCCATACACGATACAGGTATCACCAATCAAGGCAAGTTTATCAGTGTTAACTGTGCGGCTATCCCGGATAATCTATTGGAATCAGAATTATTTGGCTATGCTAAAGGCGCTTTTACAGGCGCTAACAAGGATGGAAAGGCAGGGAAATTTGAACTTGCTCATGACGGTACATTGTTTTTGGATGAGATCGGGGACATGCCCATGGCGATGCAAGCTAAAATTTTACGTGTATTGCAAGAGAAGAAGGTCGAGAGAGTAGGTGGAACTACTTCAATCCCGGTCAATTTTAGGCTGATCACTGCTACAAACAAAGACCTGAAACAACTGGTGGAAAGAAAAGAGTTTCGTGAGGATCTTTACTATCGTCTCTATGTCATTCCCATCCATATCCCGCCTTTGAGAGATAGAAAACAGGACATCCCGGTTATGGTTTCCCATAAATTGCAACAATTAGCTGAAGCGTATGGTGTTACGGAGAAAACAATTGACAAGCAAATTTTGCGTAATATGTATAATTACGATTGGCCGGGGAATGTACGTGAATTAATGAATGTGTTGGAAAGATTATTCGTTTTAACAGATGAAGATCACATTAATGTTAAAAATGTACCAATACCTTTATTTGCAAAAAAGCCAGGTGGTGAAGATCAACCACACAAAAAAATCGGCAGGCTAAATAGACACAATGATGAAGTTGTTTTGGAGGAAGAAAAGGATGCTATTGAAATGGCACTAAAACAAGTACAGGGAAATAAATCTAAAGCTGCTAAATTGCTGGGTATATCCCGTGCCACTCTTTATAATAAGCTTTCCCGTTTTCAGTTGATGGGAGATAGTTAGCTGTCAAAGGTGTAAATATGTCCAGACAATTAGGCAATCTTCCACTCCTTATTTTCTTGAAATAAAGCCTTCAGAAATTGGCATGAATTTTGCATTAAAAAGTATGAAGGGAATAAGGAGAGGAGGAAGGGGAATGGAAAAAATAAAGTCACCGCATCATCATTGTTCAATTTTCCCCAATGATGCGTCTTTAATTGGATCAACCAATCCAGCTCAACCTAGTGAAGAAAAAATACTTCTTTCAAAAACGATTGAAAAGTTTGTTTCAGAACAGGTTGTTCCTAAGTTGGCTGATCTGGAAGTTCATGATTATAAAATTGCCCGACAATTATTTGGTCATGCTGGTGACCTTGGGCTTCTAGGTGCCGATGTTCCAGAAGCATATGGAGGATTTGCAATGGGCAAAAGTATATCCGGTCTCATTGCTGAAAAAATGGGCTTTGGAGGGTCATTTAGCGTTTCCTTTAATATTCATACCGGAGTGGGAACTTTACCATATGTATATTTTGGAACTGAACAACAGAAAGAAACCTATTTACCTAAACTTTCATCAGGTGAATGGATTGGAGCTTATGCTTTGACAGAACCAAATGCTGGGTCAGATGCCCTTTCTGCAAGTACAACAGCAAAATTGGATTTAAATACTACTGAGTGGGTTGTGAATGGGGAAAAACAATGGATTACCAATGCTCATATTGCGAATTGCTTTGTTGTATTCGCTAAGACAACGGAAGGAATGACAGCGTTTATCATTGAAAGAACTATGCCAGGTGTTTCTATTGGACCGGAAGAGAAAAAATTGGGGATTAAAGGTTCTTCAACTGCAACGCTTCTACTAGAAGATGTGCGGATCCCGAAAGAAAGTGTATTGGGAGAGGTTGGGAAAGGACACCATATTGCCCTTAACATTTTAAATCTTGCTAGGCTGAAGCTTTCTTTTGCTAACATTGGGGTCTCAAAGCAATCATTGGAAATTGCCGTAAATTATGGTAAAGAGCGTCAACAATTTCAGAAAAAGATTGTATGCTTCCCCATGATTCAAGAGAAACTTGCTGATATGGCTGTTGCTATTTATGGTGCAGAAAGTTCTGCATATTATACTGCTAATTTACTAGACAGTTTGGATGCATCTGTAGCGGAAGAGGCTGATGTGGTTCAAAATCTATCCAAATTTGCGGTCGATTGTGCGATCAATAAGGTGTATGCATCGGAAGCACTAGATTTTATTGTCGATGAAGCATTACAAATCCATGGTGGCTACGGGTATATGCAAGATTACGAGATAGAGCGCTTATACCGTGATGCGAGGATAAATCGAATTTTTGAAGGAACCAACGAAATAAACCGACTTACCATAGCAAAGTCATTTTTAAAACAATATTATCAAGATAAGTCAATTATTGAAGAGAAAGAAGTGTCAGAGGTTACGGGAAGGAATCATCGATTTGTTCAGCTTTCTATCCAATTATTGCAACTCAGTTTAAGAGCACTCCCCGAGATGACAAAGCAAGCTTTGGAACAAGAGCAGGTATATTTACGACTATTGGGGGATGTTGTCAAGGATATATATGTAATGAAAGCTGCACTATTACGTTTAAACAAGACTCAAAGCAATCAGCCTATTCAACAACTTATTGTAGATATTCAATGTGAAGAGGGATATCGAAAAATAGAAGCTGCTGCTTTGTCGATTATTTCATCCATCGCATTAGACAACTCGGATAAGGAAGCCCTTCATGAAGAAATAAAAGCATTACGAGTACCACTTTATGCTAACTTGGTTTTAAAGAAGCGGAAAATAGCACTCGAAGTAATTAATAAAAATGGATATTGTGTTTAGGAAAAGGGGGATATGATGGAGCGAATTGGATTTATCGGCTTGGGAAATATGGGACTTCCCATGTCAACAGGGTTGCTAAATGAGGGGTTTAAAGTCATCGGATATGATGTAAATGAAAAGGCAAATACATCATTTCAGCAAGCAGGAGGAGAGAAAGGTCATTCCATATCTGAACTCGTAAATAAAAGTGAACTATTATTTACCAGCCTTCCATCTTCAAAAGCGGTAGAAGAGGTATATTTAGGAAATGATGGTTTGATCGAAAACGGACATTCTCAACTAATTCTGGTAGATACCAGTACAGTTGCTCCAGAACTAAATAATAAAATTGCTGAATCCGCTATAAAGAAAGGGATTAATTTCATGGCTGCACCGGTTAGTGGTGGAGTCGTTGGTGCCAAGAATCGCACACTGACGTTCATGGTTGGCGGTTCGAAACAAGTATATGAGCAGATTTCACCAGTGTTAAACGTGTTAGGGGAAAATATTTTTCATGTAGATGAACAGATTGATAGCGGGACAACGGTTAAACTGATTAATAATCTGCTTATTGGTTTTTATACTGCGGGAGTGAGTGAGGCACTTCATATAGCTAATAAGAAAAACATTGATCTAGATGATTTATTTTCCATGTTGAATGTTAGCTATGGGCAAAGTCGTATTTATGAACGAAACTATAAAAGTTTTATTGCAAAAGAAGATTATAATCCGGGCTTTTCCTTGAAATTATTACGGAAGGATCTCGGGTTTGCGCTCGAACTCGCGGAGCAGAATGAATTGGATTTGCCAATAAGTAGGGAATTGCTGACTATGTATGAACAGGTTGAAGATGAAGGCTTTGGTGATAAAGACATGGCCGTTCTTTACGAAAAGGTGAAGGCGCAATCTAATAATAAAAAGGAGGCTGCAAAATGATTACATCAGAACTAAAGGTAATGAAAAATTATATAGATGATCAGTGGGTGGAATCTAGTTGTGGAGAAATGGAGACGATACTCAATCCAGCAACTGGAGAACCAATCGCTCGTGTGCCTTTATCAAGTAAGGAGGATGTCGATCAAGCAGTGAGGGCTGCCAAGAAAGCGTATCCTGAATGGGCGGAGGTACCTGCGCCAAATCGGAGCCGCTTATTATTTACCTACCTCCATTTATTACAGAAAAATAAAGCCGAATTAGCTGAAATAATTACAATGGAAAACGGCAAGGCGTTAAAGGATGCTCAAGGTGAAGTACAGCGCGGCATAGAAGTAGTAGAATTAGCAACATCAACTCCAAATTTGCTGATGGGTGACGCACTTCCAAGTATTGCTTCTGAGATCGATGGTTCTATTTGGAGGTATCCATTAGGTGTTGTTGCAGGTATTACACCATTTAATTTTCCAATGATGGTTCCATTATGGATGTATCCGTTAGCAATTGCCTGTGGAAATACATTTGTATTAAAAACTTCAGAACGAACACCAATTTTAGCAGAAAGGTTAGTCGATTTATTTTACAAATCTGGCTTTCCAAAAGGAGTGTTAAATTTAGTTCATGGCGGAAAAGAGGTTGTAAACCGAACACTTGAACACCCTGATATCGAAGCAATTTCTTTTGTTGGTTCGGAGCCTGTTGCAAAGCATGTCTATCAAACTGGTACGGCTAATGGTAAAAGAGTGCAGGCTCTAGCTGGTGCAAAAAACCATGCAATTGTCATGCCTGACTGTGAGCTCGACAAAACCGTTCAAGGGGTGATAGGGGCCGCATTTGGAAGTAGTGGTGAGCGCTGTATGGCCTGTTCAGTTGTAGCGGTGGTAGATGACATTGCAGACGAATTCCTGGAAAAGCTCGTTTTTGAAACAAAAAAGTTAAAAGTCGGTGATGGCATGAATGAGGATAATTTTGTTGGTCCGCTTATCCGTGCATCACATAAAGAACGCGTGCTTGGATACATTGATACTGGAGTAGAAGAAGGGGCTGATTTACTTGTAGATGGCCGACAAGTTAAGAATGATGACGGTTACTATGTAGGAGCGACTATTTTTGATCACGTAAATCCTAATATGAAAATTTGGCAGGATGAGATTTTTGCCCCTGTTTTAAGTGTTGTCAGAGTAAAGGATTTGCAAGAAGGTATTGAATTAACCAATCAATCAAGGTTTGCAAACGGTGCAGTTATCTATACCTCAAGTGGGAAAAGCGCACGTCAATTTCGCGAAAAAATAGATGCTGGAATGGTCGGAATCAATGTAAATGTTCCTGCACCAATGGCATTCTTTGCTTTTGCGGGGAATAAGGCCTCCTTCTATGGGGATTTAGGGACAAACGGAAAAGACGGTGTACAATTCTATACGCGTAAAAAAGTAGTTACAGAACGCTGGTTTTAGTAAGCTTTGTATGTTTATACTTTGTTATGAACTAGAAAAATCCGGTTCCTATCCAAGGAACCGGATTTTAATCTGTCATGATTCTGCAAAAAATGAATTTATAAATGCTTGGGAAACATCAGTTAAGCTTTTATATTTATATTGTGGGTTTTGGTCTTTATCAACCAGTACCGAACGAACACCTTCATAAAAGTCGGCATGCTTCAAAAAATTTTTAGCTAGGATCAAATCAGTTTGAAAGCATTCCTCTAATGATTTCCCTTCCCCATCAATTAATTGCTTTAATGTAACCTTTAAGGAGACAGGTGATTTAGATAAAAGTATTTCTCTTGTTTTTACGGCAAAGTCATCTGTATCTGTTGCTAGTGATTCGATGATTTCCTCGATCGTGTCATGGGAAAAATGCTGATCAATTTTAGTTTGTAAAGGAGCTAATATCCCACTAGTTTCTGGATTATCTGTATACATATCCAATAATTGGTCCAATTTTTTTACTGTGTTTACTGTGTGCCAGTTCGTGTTTTCTACTTCGCGAAGTAAATTAGTTAATTGATCACTGGACAGGAAAGCCTCGGCAGCATTTGTATAGATAACATCTGGTGCTGAAATAACGGACGCTGTTAATGCTTGGTAACGTCCTGTATAATCTGGAGCCTTGTTTAAAAAGTAAGCTGCCCCAACATCTGGAAAAAAGCCAATATTCATTTCAGGCATTGCCCATTTCGTTTGTTCTGTTACAATTCGATGGCTGGCCCCGTATGAGAGTCCTACACCACCGCCCATGACGATGCCGTCTAAGCAGGCGATAATTGGCTTTGGAAATCGATAAAGAACTTGGTCAGTTATATATTCCTCTTTAAAGAATTGTTCTGCTGTTCGCAATGCTGCTTGACCCTTTCTTGCTTCATATAGGGTTTTAATATCCCCACCAGCACAAAATCCCTTCGATCCCGCACCTTGTAGTATGACGATGCATATCGCATCGTCTTGACCCCATTCCAAAAGATTTTCCTTTATTTGAACGAGCATGTCGTATGTTAATGAGTTTATTGCCTTTGGTCGATTCAAAGTAATTGTAGCTACACCATTTTCATCAGTAGAAAATAAAACTTCGGCCATGGTATTGGACACTCCTTTATGAATGATTGAAATGAGGCTTCCGCTTTTCAGTAAAAGCTTGAACCCCTTCCTTGGCATCTTCTGTTAAAAACAACTCAGCAAATCGCTTTCTTTCCCGTTCTAACCCTTTTTCAAATGTTTCATTATATCCCTTTGTAACACACTCGATTGCTCGTTTGATACTTGTCATACTTTTCCCATCCACAAAGGATTGGGCAATTGTTAAGGCTGTGGTTAAAAGTTTTTCAGGGGAAACGGTTACCTGCACAATTCCAAGTTCTTTGGCTTCACTACTATTAATTTGTTTACCCGTTAAAATTAACTCTAACGCTGTTGCTGTGTCAGTCATTCGGCTAAGTCGCTGTGTTCCACCGAACGACGGTATTAGCCCGAGCTTTAACTCTGGAAGTCCAAGAACAGCATTTTCAGAGGCGATCCGAAAGTGACATCCCATTGCTAATTCTAAGCCGCCGCCTAATGCAGGTCCATTAATTGCCGCAATGACAGGTTTATTCATTGCTTCTATTTCATTGCAAAGTGCTTGTCCCGCTTCTGACATTTTCTGTCCCTTATTATAATCACCAAGGGCCGGTATAAATTCCTTAATGTCTGCACCAGCTACAAAGAATCGGCCAAATCCTGTGATGACCACTCCATGTACATTCTCTTTTAACTTTAAATCTTCTATGGCTGAGCGTAATTCTGAGATACATGAAGATGATAAAGTATTTGCAGGTGGAGCATTTATCTCCACAATAGCGATATCGTTTTCGGTTGTTATTTTTAGTGCACGATAGTTCATAAAGAAAATCCCCCTTAAAAATTACTGCTAATATTGTTGCAAGAACTGTGCCAGGCACTAACGCTTATATCGCAAGGTGAAAAACTGTGAAAAGTGTCTATGTGTCTATACAATTTGACGGATATGGTGACTCTGTCATAAAGGAATGAGCTTATTATCGCCAAATAAAACGTGGAGGGCGTTCGTAGTAGTTAAATTTAACGCAGGAAGTACTGCTGTCTAAACTTGTCGCATCTACTCTAAATTCTTCCTTTTTTGCTGTTCTAGATTACGCAGATAGTGTATACTCAAGAATGGAAAATATAATATGTGTAACAGAATAGGGTGTCTGTCGTAAAGACTTAAAAGGGAAGTTGGTGAAAACCCAACGCGGTCCCGCCACTGTAAATGGTTTTTGCCTGTATAACTACTGAAAAGAACAGGAAATGAGATGCCATGAGCCAGGAGACCTACCCAATTCTGATATACCAATAAACCTACGAGGATAGGGAGGTGTATAGTCGGCAGAACATCATACTTGATCATGATTGCTGAACAATATTCGTTTAAACATCTTTCATAGCTAAGATGTTTTTATTTTGGTTTAGAAGTATGAGCTTTTAATAGGAAAACAGGAGGAAAAAGAAATGAAATTGAAAAAAATACAGTTATTATTACTGATGATGATCCTATTCATCGGGATATTGACAGGCTGTGGCAGTTCCTCGGATGATGCCGAAAAGGATAACAATAGCGATAAAGATGCGAAAACAGAACAGACAGAGGAAGCCGATTTCCCAGTAACCGTTACAGATGGAACTGGTGAAGAGCTGACAATTGAAGAAAAACCAGAACGAATCGTATCTGTCCTGCCAAGCAATACAGAAATGGCTTTTGCTTTAGGACTAGGCGAACAAATTGTTGGGGTTTCTGATCATGATAATTATCCAGAAGAAGCAGCAGAAAAGGAAAAAATCGGTGGTTTGGAATTAAATGTTGAAAAGATCCTTGCACTTGACCCGCAATTGGTGTTAGCAGATCAAACCAATGATGAGAAAGCACTGAATCAGATTAAAGAAGCTGGAATCCCAGTATTGATTGTTGGGGAAGCAACCGACTTTGAGGGTGTCTATGAAACAATTGAATTGATGGGGAAAGCAACCGGGGCACAAGAAAAAGCAGATCAGGTTATTGGGGATATGAAAGATGAATTAACATCACTTAAGGAGAAAGCTAGCAAGATAAAGGAAGATGAACGGAAAAAGGTATATATGGAAATTTCACCTTCACCAGAGATCTTTACTGCGGGGAAAAATACATTTATGGACGAGCTATTATCTGTTATAAATGCTGACAACGCCGCTGCAGATCAGGATGGTTGGGTCAAAATGAATGAAGAAGCAGTTATTTCTATGAATCCGGACGTTGTGATTACGACATATGGATCATATGTGGATGATCCTGTTGCGGAGGTAACCGAACGTGAAGGCTGGGAGGATATTACGGCAGTCAAGAATGAGCAGATCTATGACGTGAATGCTGATCTTGTTAATCGTCCAGGCCCTCGTTTGGTTGAAGGAGCAGAGGAACTTGGTAAGGCGATCTATCCAGATGTTTTCAAAGACTAAAAAAATAAGTGCCTATCCCATATTGTTGCTGGTTTTGTTTGCAGCTGTATTGATGGGGGTCTCCATTGGCACGGTAAAAGTTCCAATAGAAGCTATTTTGAGGATCTTATTCGCCTCGATTACGCAGACATCTTTACCAGATTCGGTAGATACAATGTATGAAAATATTGTGATGAACATTCGGATGCCACGTGTCATTCTATCAGGCATTGTTGGTGCATCACTTGCCATTGCTGGGGCAGCTTTTCAGGGGTTATTGCGAAATCCCCTGGCTGACCCCTATACCCTTGGCGTATCATCCGGGGCCAGTGTTGGTGCGGTACTGACAATCTTTTTTAATCTGTCCCTGCCATTTCTCGGTTTGTACACATTGCCGGTTTTGAGCATTATCGCATCGTTTCTCACGATTTTCATTGTCTTGTTTTTTGCCAAAAGAGTGGATCGGACAATGCGAGTGGAGACGATTATCTTAACTGGGGTCATTTTTAGTTCGTTCCTAGGAGCTTTGATATCGCTAATGATTGCCTTGACTGGTGAGGAACTAAGGCAAATCATCGGCTGGTTGCTTGGTAGTGTATCAATGCGTGGCTGGGATTATGTTTGGATCATCGTACCGTTTTTTGCCATTGGGTCAGTAATTCTCATGATGCATGCGACAGAATTGAATGCGATGTCATTTGGCGAAGATCAGGCAAAACACTTAGGTGTCAATGTCGAGCGGAAAAAAATGAACATCCTTATCGCTGGTTCTATTTTAACGGGTGCGTCTGTTGCGGTTTCTGGGACGATTGGGTTTGTTGGCCTAGTTATACCGCATTTTATTCGAATTATTTGGGGGCCTGACCACAAGCATTTACTACCGTTATCAGCTTTGGCTGGTGCCGGCTTTCTGATTCTGGCTGATCTCGTTTCCCGAACCATCATCGCCCCATCTGAATTGCCAATTGGCGTTATTACTGCTTTAATTGGTGCACCAATTTTTGCGTTCATTTTAATGAGGCAACGGCTGAAAGGAAGAGGATAATATGATTGATGTCTTACATGTTTCTGGCGGGTATACGAATGAGGCCATTTTAAAGGATGTTTCTTTCAGCATAAAGAAGGGAGAGTTTTTTGGCATTATTGGACCGAATGGCAGTGGTAAAACAACACTATTGAAAATGATGAGTGGTATTTTGCCAATCAAGTCCGGTGAGATTACATTGAATGGTGAGTCCATTTCATCCTATTCGGTAAAGGATTTTGCCAAGTGGATGGCTGTTTTGCCGCAACACACGTCACAAACATTCAGTTATACCGTGAAAGAGACGGTTTCGCTTGGCAGGTATACCCATCAAAAAGGATTGTTTCAGTCGTTTTCCAACGAAGATGAACGGGTTGTGCAGGAAGTGATGAAGCAGACCGGTGTTGATCATTATCAGGATGAACTGCTTGATAAGCTTTCTGGTGGGGAACGTCAACGTGTCTATTTGGCCCAGGCCCTGGCACAAAATCCGCAAATTCTACTGTTGGATGAACCGACTAATCACCTTGATCTGGCTTATCAGAAGGAATTGCTGGATCTGTTGAAAAAATGGACCAATGAAAAGCAGTTGACTGTCGTGTCGATTTTTCATGATTTGAATTTGGCAAGTCTATATTGTGATCGGCTATTGTTATTGCATCAAGGCGACATAAAAACATGTGATCATCCAGACGAAGTATTGAAGGCGGAAAAGATCCAGGAAGTCTATGAAACTCGTATTGAAAAATATCCCCATCCGAAAATTCCGAAGCCGCAAATTATGTTGGTTCCGGAAAAGCAGGACAATGGACAGATGGTGCCGATGATTAAAGAAGATTTTTTGCAAGTTAGCGAGGAAATGATTCATTTGCAGTCACCAATTGCGCTAAAAACGCTGTCCTCTGGTGTGACAGGTTCAGGAATGGGATGGTACCGATCATTTGTGAATCGCCATGTTGGAAAGGATTATAATTGTGACGATTATAAACAAGATATGATCGATTATTTAACTGCTCATGGTTTTGAACCGAATGAAACGGTTGGCATGATGACAGCAGTTTACTTGCGTGATGTATCTTATCAGTTTTTGGAGGCGGATGGATGCTCTGTATTTGTGGTTGTGACTGCTGGAGTAGGTAATGCGGTTGATGTGGCTTTCGGGCAAAAGCATGGTTTCACGAGATCACCGGGAACAATCAATACGTGGGTATTTGTGAATGGAAAGCTGACCGATGAAGCATTTATTCAATGTATCATGACGGCAACAGAAGCAAAGGTAAAAGCGCTGCGAGAGGAATCAATCCTGGATCAAATAACCGGAACATATGCGACAGGGACATCAACAGACAGCATGCTAATTGCCGCAACACAGCATGGTTCTGATATTTCATTTGCAGGCTCCATTACACCACTGGGAAATCTTGTTGGCAAAGGTGTTTATGTCTGTACGAAACAAGCATTACAGCATTATTTAGCAAGGAAAAACCCCCAATGATTTACCATTTTACAGCTATTGCCCTCGCATACATCATTGATTGGCTCGTTGGTGATCCGGAAAAATGGCCACATCCAGTGAAAGGCTTTGGTCGGCTTATTTCTTATTTGGATAGAGAAATGAATAAAGGAAAACATCGAAAATCGAAGGGGCTTCTGATGGTCGGGGTTGTTGTCAGTATTGTACTTGGTCTAAGTCTCTTACTTGTGATCTGCTGTTATCAATTACACCCTCTAGTCGGGATGACGATTGAGGCTGTATTGATTGCGACAACAGTTTCACAAAACAATTTAGCAAAAGCAGCCATGAACGTGTATCACCCGTTGGAATCAGGGGATCTGGTAAATGCTAGAAAGAACCTCTCTTATATCGTTGGGCGCGATACGGAGCACTTAACAGAAGGAGAAATTACTAGGGGCACAGTTGAGACCGTTGCGGAAAATACGAGTGATGGCATAACGGCTCCGTTCTTTTGGGGTTTTATTGGTGGTGCACCATTCGCACTCGTTTATCGCGCCGTAAATACGTGTGACTCGATGGTCGGTTATAAAAATGCTACCTATCAGGAATTTGGTTGGGCTTCTGCGAGACTTGATGATTTGCTTAACTGGATCCCAGCAAGGTTAACGGCCTTCATAATGATGGTTGTCAAACGGCCAATTCACACTACTTTTCAAAACGCTTGGTCGATCCTGTTTCGTGATGCAAGGAAGCACAATAGTCCTAATAGCGGCTGGGGGGAAGCAGCAGTTGCCTCTTTACTGGGAATTCAGCTTGGTGGGACTAATTATTATCAGGGGAAAAAGTCGGCTTCTAAAGTGATGGGGGATGTTCACGTTCCATTACAGCCCGAACATATTTTGCAAACAATAACGCTAATGCGGAGAACCGTTTTCCTATTCTTGTTATGCTTTATGATTGGAGGAATCACAATTGAATTGGCCATTACATGGATCTAATCCGAACTATGTATATGAGTATATGGGATTACCAATGCCTAAAGAGGTCATTGACTTTAGTGTGAACTTAAATCCATTCGGTTCACCCGCAGAAGTGAAGCGAAAATGGTCTTCCTGGTTTGCAGCAGTGGATGATTATCCTGATCCAACTGGAAAGGAATTGATCGGACATATTGCGGAAAAAGAACAGCTGCCGATGGGATCCGTTTTGCTTGGAAATGGGGCTGCGGAAATCATTACATTACTGGCTAGAATGTTTGCGGGTAAACGGGTGTTACTTATCCAACCTACTTTTTCCGAATATGAACGCACGTGTGCAGCATATGGTTGTTCTATTTCTTATATGACATTGACGGAGGGGACATGGAAGTTGCAACCGGACGAACTGGAATCTGAGTTAGCTGCTGCTGATGTGCTGTTTCTTTGTCACCCAAACAACCCGACTGGAATCGTCTACTCAGAGGATTTTCTGGTTAAAATTCTAAAAGCCTGCCGGAAGCATGATTGCTATTTGGTTGTGGATGAAGCTTTTTATGACTTCTTAGAAGAGCCTATTACGATGGTACCAATGATCAATGATTTCCCTAATTTAGCTGTTGTCCGGTCATTAACGAAAATGTATGCGATTGCTGGATTGCGATTGGGTTATCTTCTTGCTGCTCCTAAGATTATCGAAAAACTGCAACCCTATCAACCACATTGGAGTGTAAATGCACTGGCAATGCTGGCGGGGAAGGAATGTCTATTAGCTGAAGATTATGTGCATCGTACACGCACCTTTATTTCCGCTGAGCGAAAAAAGATGGTGCATTCGTTAAGGGAACAGGGGTATCTCGTTTCCGATAGCAAGGTGAATTTTTACTTGCTTCGGGATCCAGACTTAGATGATCAACTGCCATTGTTTTTATTTTTATTGAAAAGAGGAATTGTTGCCAGACATACTGCCAATTACCATGGGCTAAATGGACGCTGGTTGCGGTTTGCTGTTAAACAAACGAAAGAAAATGACATCCTCATGGAGGCATTAACTACATGGAAGAACAGGGATTGATTTTCATTACAGGTGGTGCGAGAAGTGGAAAGAGTACATTTGCGGAAAGGTATGCCGCGTCACTTGCCGAAAAAACGGATGGGAACTTGCATTACATAGCTACTTCTAAGCCGACAGATCGTGAAATGAAAGAAAGAATTGCCCGTCACCAAAGGCAGCGTCAGGAAAGCGGGCTTGATTGGAAAACGACGGAATGCCCGGTTGACTTACCAACAATGGTCGATGTTTTGCAGCAAAATGATATTGTCTTACTTGATTGTTTAACTGTTTTGCTGACGAATGAGTTGTTTCGGGAGGGATTTTCGGAAAATCTCTTGGAACAAGCGGATTATCAGGAAACAGTGATGCAGACGATCTGGCAAGGGATAAAGGAAATTAGGACGCATGCAAAAACACTTTTAATCGTTTCGAACGAAGTATTACATGAACCGATGATAGACAGCGCACTCGTTCATGTGTATTGCAGACTGCTTGGGAAACTACACCAGCAAATTGTCAGGAATGCAACCGAGGCATATGTGGTAGCAGCAGGTGTCCCGATCGCTATGAAGGGAGCGAATGTCAGATGAAAGGCATGATGATTCAAGGCACAGCATCTAATGTAGGAAAAAGTTTGCTCGTGACAGCTATTTGTCGGATCTTAGCTAATGAAGGGTATGCTGTTGCACCTTTTAAATCCCAGAACATGTCCAATTACTCGTATTTCTTGAAGGATGGGGCGGAAATTTCACGGGCCCAAGCGCTACAGGCAGAGGCAGCGAAACAGGAACCAACCATTTGGATGAATCCAATTATACTGAAACCACGTTCTGATTTGCAAGCAGAGGTGATTTTGCTTGGAAAGCGAGCTAATACATTTTCTGATCGAGGTTATCGGGATACTTTTTATGAAACCGGTTTGGAAGCTATTCAAGAATCATTAACAAAGCTCCATGATCATTATGATGTCGTCGTAATGGAAGGTGCCGGCAGTCCGGTTGAGCTTAATTTAAAGGATAAAGAACTGGTCAACATGAAAGTGGCAGAGCTCGCCGATGTACCAGTTTTGCTTGTCGCTGATATTGATCGTGGAGGGGTATTTGCCAGCATTGTGGGCACATTGGAATTACTACGTCCAGAAGAAAGAGGGCGTGTAAAAGGAATTATCATCAATAAGTTTCGTGGTGATCCGGCACTGTTTGCTGGTGGTATTCGCTGGATCGAAGAAAAAACTGGCATCCCTGTGTTGGGGCTTATCCCTTTTGTTGAGCATCTGATTGAAGCAGAAGATTCCCTATCTGATCAACAAAATAAACTTGAGTCACCAAACGCGATAGCTGGCGATCGATACGACGATTTGGCGGAAAAACTAAAAGCACATTTGGATTGGGAGCAGATAATTACCATTATGAAACGGTGGAATACGTAATGAAATCGTATGTAAACGGGTTGATCATCACGATACAATTTTTTAGTGTTTTACCAATCCGTCGGGAAGTTCCCATGACAGCTAAAAATTTGGAGCGAGCAATCCGGATGTTTCCTTTATTTGGCTTGCTGTTGGGGCTCGTGTATGGCGGTTCATTATACGGTCTTTTTGAGTGGACACCCTTTTCACCGCTTGCGATTGCGTTTTTCATGTGGTTGCTGCCGATTATCTTGACTGGTGGGATCCATCTTGATGGTTGGATGGATGCTAGTGACGCGTTTTTTTCCTATCGTGATTCGACTAAACGACTTGAAATCATGAACGATCCGAGAATCGGTGCGTTTGGTGTGTTAAGTGTCATCGTGTTACTTAGTGCGAAATTACTTTTTATCTATGAAATCATTCATGGGTTGGCACTACATTCTATTATTCTGATCATCTTCATTCCGTTTTTAAGCAGAATGGTGATGGGGATGATGCTCACACTCGTTCCTCCCGCCAAAGAAACAGGGCTTGGGCATTTATTCCAGCAATCTTGTAAGCGTTCGACATTATGGAGCTATTTCATTTACCTTGTCCTATTCATTTTTGTAGGTTGGGTTTCGGGTGTTCCAAGCATGTTGATGGTTATCGGCATGTTTCTTGTTGCACTCATGCTTTTTCTGTTTATCCGCAAAAAGGTCCGTAAATGGTTTGGTGGCATAACTGGAGATGTTGTTGGTGCGGCAACGGAAGGGGTGGAAGTTTGTTTATGGATGATTATCTGGCTATTACACTATTACGGCATGGGATGACAGCCGAAAATCAACAGGGTGTATATATTGGTTGGACGAACTCGCCTTTGAGTAATAAAGGGTGCAACGATCTAAATACGAACTTACCAAAACAGGACCTCGTATTTTCAAGTGATTTAACTCGTTGTCTGGAAACAGCAGCAATTCTATTTCCCAATCAACCTGTGCAAGCTTTGAATGAAATGAGGGAAATGAACTTTGGCGCTTGGGAAGGAAAAACGTATGATCAACTAAAACATCTGCCAACATATCGGCATTGGCTGGACAACCCGTTTACTGCACGTCCTGCCGGTGGTGAAACTTTTACTGAATTTGGCGACAGAATACTTGCGGGATTTTCCATCGTAAAAAGACGGATCCTCGATTCAAGTGCTAGGGATAGTTCTGTTGTGACTCATGGAGGCGTTATACGTTATTTATTGTCTGTTTTCTCAGGGCAAAACGGGTCCTTTTTTGATTGGAAAATTCCTTATGGTGGTGGTTACCGGTTGTGTTGGTCAAAGGATAGTTTTAGGAGGGAAGAAGCATGCACATGGTTACAGGCGGTGCCTACAATGGAAAATCCGCATGGGTGAGGGAATTTTACCAGCTTAATACTACCTCCAATTGGCACTGGATATCGGCCTATGATGAAACAAGCCCGGAAGATTTGGCTATGTTAGCGCAAAATTTGGTCGTTGTAAATGGGATTGAGCAATGGGTGTTCGAATGGCTGAAAACCCGAAGTATCAATGATATTCGTGAATTTGGACGGTCTATCATAAGCGATTGGACAAATTGGGAAGATGCAAAAGCTGGCCGAAAACTCGTGATCATCGGTTCTGATATCTCAAAAGGAATCGTTCCAATGGAGCAACAGATGCGGGCATGGCGCGATGTAACAGGTTGGTTTTACCAAGACTTAGTGGAGAAATGTGATCGCTTGGACCTAATCTGGTATGGGGTCCAAAAGCAATTAAAATAACAATTTGGAGGAATAAACATGCGAATTTACACACGAACAGGTGATAAAGGACAAACAGCTTTGATTGGCGGGCGAGTTGATAAGGATGATATTCGTGTCGAGGCATATGGAACAGTTGATGAATTAAATAGTTTTGTTGGAAAAATAGTGACGGAATTAGATCCAGAGCTGTTTTCCGATATTCTTGAAGACCTGGAAAAAATTCAGCACGAACTATTTGATTGTGGTGGTGATTTATCAAGTGTTTCGAAACGGAGACCGCTAAAGCTATTAGAAGAAACGATTGATTATTTGGAAGAAAAAATCGATCAGTTTATCGACCAGGCACCAGAAGTGGAACGGTTTATTTTACCGGGTGGTACCAAACCGGCAGCTTCGATTCATATTGCTCGAACAATTACGAGAAGGGCAGAGCGGCTAGTTGTACGACTTATGAAGCAAGAGGAATTAGAAACGGATATACCGCTAAAGTATTTAAATCGACTATCTGACTATTTCTTTGCACTTGCACGAGTTGTCAATGCAAGAATGGGCGTTGCAGATGTTGAATATGTTCGAAGTGCCAAGGTGTTCCGCAATGGTAAACGGAAGGAAAAAGGAG
The DNA here is from genome assembly GCF_054048505.1 of Virgibacillus sp. FSP13. Lineage (NCBI taxonomy): Bacteria > Bacillati > Bacillota > Bacilli > Caryophanales > Bacillaceae > Virgibacillus > Virgibacillus sp. FSP13. The sequence continues at coordinate 99,561 of NZ_JBSVKG010000003.1, forward strand.
AATGACGACGAAAAAAATATGCCTGTTGGCTCTGTTTATTGCGCTTTCAGTGATTGGTGCAATGATCAAAATCCCCTCATTTGTTGGAAGCATAGCACTTGATGCGTTTCCAGCTTTGCTTGCTGCCGTTTTGCTTAGCAGGCAAATGGGAGCACTCGTTGCTGGATTTGGACATCTTTTATCGGCACTTATCGCAGGCATGCCTCTAGGGCCAATGCATGTGATCATTGCTATAGAAATGGCAATCATTGTCTGGCTTTTTAGCGTTATCTATTTGTCCGGAAAAAGAAAGTTAGCGGGTCTATTTTTTGTTTTCAGTAACAGTTTTCTTGCAGCATTACCGATGTTATTTTTACTAGGAATTTCTTTTTACCTTGCAGTTTTACCTGCATTGTTAATTGGAGCGATAGTTAATGCAGGTGTTGCCTTGTTGTTCATTCCAAGGTTTGCCACGCTATTCCAGGGAAAAATAGTGGAGATGTTGAAATGAAAAGAGATGTGCTTATTGTTCCGTTTGATCAGAAGTACGATATTGTTATTTCTAGTGATAATAGTGGCTCAATCGGAATGAAACCAGCTGATGATGTTTCTGTACCCTATGATATTGTGTCCTATTTTGCCTTTCGCGTAGCATATATGGAGTGTGCTGCTGCGGGAGGTGTTCCGTTTTCGGTCACACTGCAAAATTTTAATGATGAACAGACATGGCCATCGCTAATAGCAGGAATAAAGCGAGGGACGGATGAACTGGGAATTGTCAAGCTTCCGGTTACAGGCAGTACTGAATCCAATTTTTCCTTGTCGCAATCAGCAACAGGGATTACCGTGTTAGGGAAGCGGCAACGCAAGAAGGAGCAAACGTTTGCTAATAATCAAGCAGAAGCAATTGCAATCATCGGAAGCCCATTAGTCGGTGATGAAGTCACGCAACAAAAAGAAGCTGTCGCATCACTTAACCTGTTTCAGTGGTGTTGTGAGCATGATGCGGTTCTGACAGTCGTTCCAGTTGGGTCGAAAGGTATTTTATATGAATTAAAGCAGCTATTTCCTAATAAATCCCTACAATTTTCAAGTGATCTGGATTTGAAAAAATCATCAGGCCCTGCAACATGTTTTATCGCCGTTTACATAAAGGCGGATCATGAGACCATTAAGTCAAAAGCAGGTCAGTTGTTTCATCATGTTACGGTTGAAGGTGGGGAACTGTGTAGATGAAAGCGGACTAGACGATAACCTTTAGTAGAATAAATATACTAATTTAAAAAAGTGCCCAATATAAACTGGGCACTTTTCTTTAAAAGGGGAATATGGTAAACACTTAAACCTATTTCAAATTTCGTATTTTGCCTTCTTGTTCACGTATAAGAAAGTGTGAAAATCGTGGCGCTATTATGCTTACAGCAAAGTTGGCCATGTCCAGCTCCAGCGCCCAGCAACTAGCAGATTTTTTGGTGGGACGAGCATTTAGCGCAGTCCCAAACTTCACACTCCTCTCCTCGAAAAAGTTAATTCGCTTTTCCTTCGTGTGTTGTTATTTCGGAGGAGTTATTCAATGCACTACGATAAGTCAACATCGGCTAATTTTTAAAGGAAGGCCGACTAAGAGCGGGCTTTGCGCCCAACGTCGGCATACCCCTTTTGCAGGGGCATGTTTCCTTTATCTCATTGCGGAGTGCTCCAGTTTGTACGTTGCTACGACGCACAGGACGTGCTAGTACAGGCGTTGCGACAGGACGTCGCGCTCTTAGCCTGTAAGGGCGCTTGCGCTTTTCTTAAATAGATCGTACTGAGAGTGTTTCAAGTATTTTTTCATGACGGTTTTGATTGTCGGAGATGTCATTCAGTTTTTCTGAATTGCGGACTATTTGTTTAAAGTTTCGATCAATTTGATTGGCCATAGATTCAAGATCTTTTTTAGTAGCCATGGAACTGAGAGCATCCTTAGTAGCCATGTATTCTAAATCTCTCTTCATAGCCATACTGGATTTTATATACTGTATTTCATTTACCATTTGCTGTAATAATTGCTCGCTCATTTTTTCACCCCCCCTCTAAGATGCTTTTTAGTCATGTACATAAACTATCAACAATTTACGAAAAATGTTCTTGATAGGGGTAAAATCACCTTTTATCATTGGATTTAGTATTGAAATTAGTATTGTAAATAGATGTTCTGGGAAAGTGCTTCTAGAAATAAGTTAAATCCCCTTTTTTGGATTATTTTTCGATTACAAAAATTCCACCCATCCCTCGGAAGTTAGGTATATACAGGATACGAAGCCAAAAGCAACAAACAATCAAAAATATATTTCCAAGCCAAATAATTTGTAAACACGTAACGATAATTAGTATCATGTATTGTATAGTGAATTACTAGGAATTAAATTACGTTAAAATACATTGTTAATCGGGGAAGGTGTCTTGGACGATGAAAGTTGTTAACAATATGACGGAATTGATGGGAGATACACCTGTTGCAAAGCTGAACAGGCTTGTTCCGGAAGATGCGGCTGAAGTTTTTGTGAAATTAGAGATGTTTAACCCAAGCAAAAGTGTTAAAGATCGTGCGGCAATAAACATGATTCGTGTTGCAGAAGAAAAAGGATTGCTCAAGCCAGGAGGAACCATTATCGAGCCAACGAGCGGAAATACTGGAATAGGGATTGCCATGGCTTCTGCTGCTAAAGGATACCAAGCAATTATGGTGATGCCTGATAATAGTACAATGGAAAGAAGAAATATTTTGCAAGCCTATGGGGCAAAAGTTGTCTTAACCCCTAGTGAGGAAAAAATGCCCGGTTGCATTAAAAAGGCGATGGAACTGCAAAGCGAAATTCCTGGTAGTTTCATTCCGCAACAATTTGAGAACCAGGCAAATGCGGACATTCACAGAATCACAACGGCACTGGAAATTTACGAACAAATGGATGGCAAGCTGGATGCATTTGTTTGTACAGCGGGAACTGGTGGGACCGTGACAGGAACAGGTGAAGTGTTAAAGGAAAAACTACCAGAATTGTCAATAACGATTGCGGAACCAAAAGGATCTCCTGTTCTATCCGGAGGGAAACCCGGAAAACATAAGCTGGTTGGAACGAGCCCTGGCTTTGTACCGGAAATTTTAAACACAGATATTTACGATGAAATTATGCTGATTGAAGATGATATAGCAGTTGATATGTTTAAAAAGCTGCCTAGGATAGAAGGGTTGTTTGTTGGCCTATCTGGTGCAGCATCGATTTATACAGGAATTGAAGTCGCCAAACGATTAGGGAAAGGCAAGCGGGTATTGTGTATTGCCCCTGATACTGGTGAACGGTATTTGAGCATGGGTTTATTTGATGAATAACAGAAAAATCAGTACCAATCTTATTCAAGGTTGGTACTGATTTTAAATTTAACAAAAAGTTTAATCTATTTCTTCGCCTATAAGCCAAAATTCCTATCTCCATAAACCACCTTTATAAACTATCGATCTACAAAACCGGACACCATAACAAGCAAAATCCTCAGAATCTATCGTATTTGGTAGATATCTGTAATAAATGAACGGATGGTGGAAATTATTTACCCCTTAGTCCATTAATAGCCAGTCTATTCATATTGGCGTACATTAATCGGAGTTTTCTAAAAAGTGAATTTTTGTTAAAGTTAATGAATACGTATTAGTTAATACTACTTAAGGGGGACAAAAGTAATGCAAAAGAAAAGTAGAAAATTTTTAGGCTTCATTTTGCTTTCATTATTAATTGTTGGACTAGCTGCATGTGGATCTGATAATGAGGCAGATGGATCGGAAAAAGAGGGCGGAAATGGGTTAAAGGACGAATATACAGTTGTTAGTGATACATCGTTTGTTCCATTTGAATTTAAAGAAGACGGCGAATATGTTGGCTTCGATATTGATCTTATTAATGCGATTGCTGATGAAGTCGGATTTGAAATCAATTTGGAAACGACCAATTTTGATGGGATTATTCCTGGCTTACAAACAGGTCAATTTGATATTGCCTTAGCAGGTATTGGTATTACAGAAGAGCGGGCAAAGAAAATTGATTACAGTGATCCGTATTATGAATCCGGTTTACGTATCGGTGTTTCGGTTGATAACGATGAAATAAAAGGCATGGAAGATTTGGAAGGGAAGACAATTGCGACACGACTTGGATCAACGAGCTCTGCCTATATTAAAGAGAATATTGAAGGTGCCGAGGCAAATCAATATGAACAACTTGATCAAGCATACCTAGCTGTTGAAAATGGTAGCGCTGATGCAATTTTGTATGATGCACCAAACGTTGCTTATTATATTCAAACAAAAGGTGAGGACAGTCTAAAAATGGTTGGCGATCTTTATGAGGCTGAGAATTATGGAATCGCTTTTGCGAAAGATCAAGAAGATTTAGTTGAGGCGGTTAATGAAGCATTAAAAACGATGAAAGAGAATGGAAAGTATGATGAAATCTATGAAAAATGGTTCGGGGAAAAACCTGAATAAGATTTAGGCAAGCAGACAAAATTAGCGCGTTTCTATGCAGTGAAATAGAACGCAGCTAATTACAAAAGGGTGTAACCATCCAATTGTTACACCCTTTTTAACTTTTAATAGTTAAATATTACCAGCTTTAGAGAATTTTAAACCAGGAGAGGTGAAAGAATGATAGGCAGATTTAATTGGGCAGGCGTTATTGATTTTTTACCACAAATAGCAACGGGTTTATACTACACCCTCCTTATCTCGATACTTGGGCTTCTTATTGGGTTTATCTTGGGTGCGATTTTCGGTCTAGGCCGAATTTCTAAAAACAAATTAGTTTATTGGATTTCTAGCGTTTACATCGAAGTTATCCGCGGGACACCAGTGTTAGTGCAGGCTATTTGGATATTTTTCGCGCTGCCACTTATTGTAGGTTTTAATCTTGAATCCGTTACGGCAGGTGTAATCGTGATTGCACTAAATTCCGGAGCATACATTGCCGAGATCGTTCGTGGGGCAGTCCAATCAATTGAAAAAGGTCAAATGGAAGCAGGGCGATCACTTGGTTTGGATCATGGGAAAACGATGCGTTATATTATATGGCCACAGGCGTTCAAACGAATGATTCCACCTCTAGGTAATCAATTTATTATCAGTATTAAGGATACCTCGCTTTTATCCGTCATTCTTGTTCCAGAGTTGATTTTCCAAGGACGTTTGATTGCGGCAAACCATTTTAATGCTGTTGAAATATATACAACAGTTGCGGTATTTTATCTTGCAATTACCTTGAGTTTATCCCTTATTTTACGTCTTGTTGAAAGAAGGTTGGATATTCAATGATTGAAGTAAATGATTTGCATAAGAAATTTGGCGATTTGGAAGTGCTGAAAGGTATTAATTGTCAAATAGAATTAAAAGAGGTTGTTTGTGTAATCGGTCCCAGTGGTTCAGGGAAAAGTACATTCTTGCGTTGCTTAAATATGCTGGAGGAGATTACCAGCGGGGATGTAGTTGTGGATGGCGAGCATTTGACAGATCCAAGAACAGACATTAACGAAATTCGAACGGAAGTGGGCATGGTTTTCCAGCAGTTTAACTTGTTTCCACATCGATCCGTTATTGAAAATATTATGTTGGCCCCGCAAAAGGTACGTAAGATTAGTAATATGGAAGCAAAAGATCGTGCACAAGGATTGTTGGAAAAGGTTGGGTTAAGTGATAAAGCCGACATGTATCCAAATCAATTATCTGGTGGACAACAACAGCGTGTGGCAATTGCCCGGGCCCTAGCCATGGAGCCAAAAGTGATGTTATTTGATGAGCCTACATCTGCTTTGGACCCCGAATTAGTTGGAGAAGTTCTGGAAGTAATGAAGCAGCTGGCAAATGAAGGGATGACAATGGTTGTTGTCACACATGAAATGGGGTTTGCCAGAGAAGTGGGCGACCGCGTGTTGTTTATGGATGAAGGGGTCATTGTTGAAGAAGGAAATCCGGAACAAATCTTTACTAACCCGAAGTCTGACCGGACAAAAGGATTTTTGAATAAGATTTTGTAGGTAATCAATCAAATAAGAAAATAAAAAAGTGCAGCGTGTCGTTGTGATCGTTGCACTTTAAATCTCTATAATTCTATTTTTATTTTCGCTTGCTAAGCCGACCAAGTATGAATGCTCCTGTACCAATTCCGATCATTGTATTCGTTTTTTTGTTAAACACCTGTTTGACCATCAGATTCATGTTTTGTGGACGTTCGGCAAGACGGCGCATGAAATAGCCATACCAATCTGTCCCAAATGGTACATAGGTACAGAAGTTGTAGCCTTCTTTAGCGAGCTCAAACTGCAGATCTTTTCGGAAACCATACAGCATTTGGAACTCAAATTTATCCTTTGCTATATTATGTTCGTTAACAAATTCTTTGACATGATTGATAATATGGTGATCATGGGTTGCGATCGATGTAAATTTGCCATGTAACAAATGAGATTCGATTAACTTGATAAAGTTTTCATCAATATCTTTTTTATCCTGATATGCTACTTCTTCTGGTTCTTTATATGCACCTTTTACGATACGCAAACGATAGTCTTTATATTTTTGGATATTTTCTTCCGATTGATAGAAATAAGATTGGATGACAGTGCCGATATTGCTATAATCCTTTGATAGCTCATTTAAGAGATCAAAAGATGGTTGTAGGTGACCATAATCTTCCATATCAAGATTGATAAAAATATTTAATTCATTGGCCTTGGTGACAATCTCTTTTAAATTAGCCAAGCAGAAGTTATAGTCAATGTCCAATCCAAGTTGGGTTGCTTTTAAAGAGATATGGGCATCCACACGATTGTCGTGAATTGCTTCAATAACTTCAATAATTTGTTCTTTAGCTGCGAGTGCCTCTTGTTTATCAGAAACAAATTCTCCTAAATTATCAATTGTTGCAGAGATACCCTGCGCATTAAGTTCTTTAACGCTTTCAATCATCTCTTTGATATTTGTCCCAGCGACAACTGATTGGGCTCCGAGTTTAAAGCCGTACTTCTGTGCAAGCGCATTCAAAATTTTATTCTGTGACATACCAATAAATAAGTCTTTTAACATATCTATTCCCCATTACTATTTTTCTTTTATTATATCATATGTGTGAATTTTTCATATAAAAAAATCTATGAATCGGCAAAATCTATGAAGGATAGCGGATTGCCAGTTGATGGAAAGGTGTAAATAGGGAAGGCTAAGCGGCACTTTGTCAGTGATAAGTGCCGCTTCAGCTTTTATAGTGCGTGTTCTAAAAGTTGCCAAATTAGAAGCAAGGTCGGCTAAGTTCGTCACGTCCTGTGACAACGCCGACACTAGCACGTCCTGTGCGTCGAAGGTCGAGGTGGCGTAGTCTTGAGGACCGGAATGTAGGCAAAATCTACATGAGGACCGGACTTGCACAGGACGTGCTGACTTCTGTGTTGCCCACAGGACGTGGGCGGGTTTAGTAGAAGTTCCTTTGCCGCCAACGAAGAGATTCGTCGCTTATCATTTGGTGACTTTTTGAACAACCTCTTATACTTAATTTTTTATTCCAAACGAAAACATAGTCTGCTTCCTGTATTCCTCCCCAGCGTGTAATCGTATACTTGGTAAGCCATTATGATGTAATGATGCTGGGGAAGCCTGTGTTTCAAAGCATACACCAAGATGTTTCCGGGAAAGACCTTCGCTTAAGCGTAGTCCATCATCCAATCCATTGGATGTATACATCACCATTCCAGGTTGATCAGTTTTAACCGTCATAACACGTCCAGAACTAGCCTCTTTTACGACTACATTACCTTCGTTGTTAAAAAGAAAATAGTGATCATAACCATCGTCAACGATGTGGTGTTGAACTAAATCAGATCGGAAACCATCGTCAAGCGTCCGCCCATTGTGAAAAGCAAAACTAGTTTCAGAGGTTTCTAGTAATTTTCCTGTTGGAATCAGTTCATTATCAAGCTCTACAATCCAATCACTAGCAAATGTGACATGATGATTGTGAACAGGTTTCTTCAGATTCCCAGTTAAATTAAAATAGGAATGATTAGTCAATGCTAAAGCTGTTGTTTGATCAGTGCTGGCCCAATAATCGAGTGACAGTTCATTGGCATTATTTAGTGTATACGTAACATTGACTTCAATATTGCCAGGATAGCCGTTTTCTGCGTCTTTACGTGAAAGGGCAAGTATTAAACTAGCTGAATCATCCGTTTGAAACGTTTCAGCATCCCAAATTTTACGATGAAATCCGTTTGAACCTCCATGTAAATGGTGGCTTCCTTCATTTTTTTCCAATTTATAGGACCGTCCATCCAGATTAAAGGAAGCATGTTGAATCCTACCCGCAACGGGACCGATAAGGGCACCCAAAAAATGGGGGTTCTCTTCGTAGTCAGCATAATCATCATAGCTCAAGACGACATTTTCCATTGTTCCATCCTTATCTGGAGTGATTATTTTTGTAATAATTCCACCGTAGTTGAGTATGCTGACTGCCATGCCGTTATCATTCGTAAGCGTATATTCTGTCCATTTATTTAATCTAGTTTGTTGCGAAATATTCATGTGCTCAATCACCTACTTATTCAGCGTTTTGATAAATCGGTTAAATGCTGCATCTTCCTTGAAAACTCCTGCATCCTCAAGAACGCGGACAAATTTTTTCGCAAGCTCCTTCTGTATGATAGCCTTGGCACCATCAGAATTTGCTACTGTTCCGTGCGTTTCCCTCATCTGCTGTGCCCAGTCTTGGTGGTAGTTTGCTACATCATCTGATTTACCTTGTAAAAATTGTTCTATTGCCGCAAGTTCATCCTTCAATCGTGCAGGCAGTACTGCAAGACCCATTACTTCAATCAGCCCGATATTCTCCTTTTTAATATGCTGAACGTCTGCATGTGGGTGAAAAATTCCCAGCGGATATACTTCAGATGTACGGTTGTTACGTAAAACAAGATCCAATTCATGTTCGCCATCTCGTATTCGAGCAATTGGTGTGATCGTATTGTGGGGTGTGTTTCTCGTGTGAGCTATCACGCCAGCATGTTCATCTGAATAGCCATGCCACGTTTGTAAAATATGATCAGCTGCATCAAGCAATTGCTCTTTTTTAAAACTTTTCAAGCGAATAACGGATAAAGGCCAGTTCAAAACAGAAGCAGACACGTCTGAAAAACCTTCTAGTTCAAATGTAAATCTATTTCCTGCTCTTGTCATGGCAAATTCATAACGGCCACCCTGGTAGTGATCATGGGTCAAAATCGAGCCACCAACAATTGGCAGATCGGCATTGGACCCGATGAAGTAATGTGGAAATTTTTCCGTGAATAAAAGTAGTCGTTTAAAGGCATCTTTATCTATTTTCATATTCCGATGTTCTTCAGCTAGTAAAATACTGTGCTCCGGATAGTAAACATATGGTGAATATTGCAGATACCAGTTTTCATCCAAAATCGGGATACGAATGACACGATGATTGGCGCGGGCAGGATAACCGATTCTGCCATTGTATCCTTCGTTTTCCACACATAATACACATTTTGGATAATTAGCAGTTTTTTTCATTTCGCGTTCCCGTTTGATCTGTTCCGGGTCCTTTTCCGGCTTTGATAAATTAATGGTGATATCCAGTTCCCCGTATGGTGTATCTGTTTTAAAATGGATGTTTTTTCTAATACGATTCATTTGAATGTAATTGCTATTTTGACTTAATTGATAAAAATAATCGGTTGCAGCCTCTGGTGAGTGTTCGTATTTTTCCTGGAAAGTGGCGTTCACAACAGATGGACGCGCCACAAAGCAGTTCATGATGGCGGCGGCTAGCATTTCCTTATCATCAAAAACATCCTCAATGACTTGATGTTCGATTGCATAGTCAACCAGTTTTTCCAGTAAATTGGGAATCGTTCCTTCGCTTACGTTATCAATTTTTTCCGGAAATGATTCTAGTTGCAATAAATGCATGACTTGATTTTGTATATATATACGATCTGCTTCATCAATTAATTCTTTATTTGTTGCTTGCTGAATCAGTCCTGCTAGGTCCTGATAGATCATGATGGATTACTCCTTTCCATAGCCATTTGGGTGGGCATTGTGCCAGTTCCAAGCATCCTGCATGATTTTTTCAATCGATGTCCGGATAGGGTTCCATTTCAGTATGTTTTTAGCTTTATCCGAACTAGCAATCAGGGTACTAGGGTCTCCGGATCGGCGTTCACCGGTTTGGGCTGGTATCTCCTTACCTGTAACGGCTCGCGCTGTATCAATCATTTCTTTTACGGAAAAACCTTGACTACTGCCAAGGTTGAAAATATCGCTTTGTCCGCCGTCTTGCAAATAATCCAATGCTAAAAGATGTGCCCGAATCAAGTCTTCTACATGGACATAATCGCGAATGCAGGTGCCGTCTGGTGTATCATAATCCTCACCGAAAATTGTAATATGGGATCGTTGACCAAGTGCTGTCTGTAAAATAATGGGGACAAGATGTGTCTCTGGGCGGTGATCTTCGCCAATTTCCCCTGATTCCCTAGCCCCAGCAACATTAAAGTACCGCAATGAAACAAACTGAATGCCGTGAGCTTGTTCTGTCCACTTCATGATTTTTTCCATCGTCAATTTTGTTTCACCATAGGCATTGGCTGGATTTGCCCGCATCGTTTCGGTCAATGGAACAGACTCCGGTTCTCCGTACGTTGCGGCAGTGGAGGAGAACACGATATAGTTCACATTGTGTTCGACCATAACCCTTAATAATACTTGTGTACCATACACATTGTTATCAAAGTATTTAAGAGGTTTCTCCATTGATTCTCCAACAAGTGAATTCGCTGCAAAATGAACAACAGCATCAATCGATTCCTTCGCAAAAACGTTACGTAAAAAATCAATATCGCGAATGTCGCCTTGGTAGAATGCTGCCTGTGGATGAACCGCTTCTCTGTGTCCGGTCTCCAAACTATCCACGACAACGACATGATCACCTCGATCGATTAATTGATAGACTGCATGGGAACCAATATAACCTGCTCCACCTGGAACTAATATTCGCATTTAAAGCACTCCTTCTGTCATTTGTTTGGCACCGTCACTGATTGCCGCTGTATAAAATGTTGCATCATAGCCAAGTGTATCCCGGTAAGTGGTATTTACATGTTGCTTCACGTTTTCGATTTTATCCTGTTCAACAATCGCAATGGCACAACCACCAAATCCGGCGCCAGTCATGCGAGCGCCTAACACACCATCTAAATCCCAGGCTGCTTTTACGATCGTATCAAGTTCCGCGCCAGTAACGTCATAATCATTCTTTAAGGACTGATGAGATTCATTCATCAGTTTTCCGAATGCCTCCAAATCACCAGCTTGCAGTTTTTTTAATGCCGTAACAGTACGAACATTTTCAGAAACAGCATGTCTTGCGCGCTTCTGATTTATTTCATCCTGGATGAGGTGTTTATGCTGTTCAAATTGTTCACTAGTTAATGCGCCAAGACTATCAATGGCAAGCTCTGTTTTCAAGTCATGTAGAGCCTGTTCACATTGGGTGCGGCGTTTATTGTATTTCGAGCCGGCAAGTGTGCGCTGTTTATTTGTGTTAATAATTAGGATAGCATGGTTATCCAGCTTAATTGGCGCGTATTCATATTTCAATGTTTGACAGTCTAATAGAATCGCATGATCTTGTTTGCCCATGCCGATCGCAAACTGATCCATAATACCAGAGTTTACCCCGATATAGTCATTTTCAACTCGCTGTCCAAGCGTAATCATTTGAATGCGGTCAATTTTAAGATTAAAAAGGTTTTCCAGTAAGACACCGGTTACCATTTCAATGGATGCTGAAGATGAAAGACCAGCACCATTCGGAATGTCTCCGTAGTAAAGGATATCTGCACCACTGGTTATCGATAAACCAGCTTCCATGATGTACGTAATCATTCCTTTTGGATAGTTTGCCCAGTCATGTTGCTCGTTGTAACTTAAATCCGCCAGATCACATTCGATTATCCCGTCTTTAGCGAAGTTCATTGAGTAAAAGCGGAATTTCGAATCGTTTCGTTTGATTCCCAGAGCATAGGTGCCGAACGAAATCGCTGCCGGAAAGACGTGTCCGCCATTATAGTCCGTATGCTCTCCGATTAGGTTAATTCTACCCGGTGCGAAGAATTGGGATGGCTTTCTGGTTATCCCGAAAACTTCCTGAAATTCCTTATTGAGGTTTTTCATCGAAAGATTCCCTCCATCTAGATTCATTTGTTAATGCGCTTACAAAACGATGCAATGAGAATTTGTTAACTATGTTCAGTTTACTATGAATTAGGTATCATCACAATGGTATTCGCCCATTATTTTAGTAAAAGTAATAATTATTTTAGTTAAAATAAAGTATTTACTCTCCGACTATTTATCCTTAGTTACTTATGTACGCTTGCAAAAAAATTCTTTACGAAAAAATAGTGAAAGCGTATACTTAAATTACAAAATATCTTAGAAGGTTTTAAAAGGAAATGGCGAGTAAAAAAATTAGTAAAATATGATATTTTCCCTTTGGTTAGATAATGGGAAATCGGAGTTGAGAAAATGGCAACGATTAAAGATATAGCAAAAAAGGTAGATGTATCCATTGCAACCGTATCACGCGTGCTAAACGGTGATCCGACTTTGTCAGTAGGGGCGGCTACGAAAAAGCGGATTTTTGCGGCCGCAGAGCTGTTGGATTATAAAAAGCATCAAAACAAAAAGACGAATAAGCAACTGCGGATAGCGGTTGTGCAATGGTACACGGAGTCGGAAGAACTGAATGACATGTATTATTATGCCATCCGACATGGTGCAGAGAAAAAAATGGAGAATGATCAGTATGAGTATATCCGTATTTTCCAGCATACGGATAAAAAAAGCAGCATGAAGATAGACGGAATTATTGCAATCGGCAAGTTTTCCGAAAAACAAATCAAGCAACTGCGGGAATGGAGTTCAACCATCTGCTTTGTGGATGATAGTCATCCCTTCCCATCGTATGATTCCGTTGTCGTTGATTTCCATCAGGCTACAAACAGTATCTTGTCTCATTTGCATGCTAATGGTCACGAGAAAATTGGTATGCTTGCTGGTGAGGAGCAATTCTCTGATTCAACAAGCACGCTTTTAGATCCAAGATATGAAAGTTTTCAGAACTACATGAAAGAGAACGGTTTATATGTGGAAAAGTATTGCTTTAACGGTTCATTTTCGGTCGATTCTGGTTATCAAATGATGGAGAAGGCAATTGGTAAATTGAAAGATGATTTGCCCACAGCCTTCTTTTGTGCAAATGATTCCATCGCCATAGGGGCATTGCGCGCATTAAATGACCATGGGATTGATGTGCCAAATAGAGTCAGCATTATCGGATTTAATGATTCAAGTGTGGCAAAGTATGTTTCCCCCTCATTAAGTACGGTACGAGTGCCAACTGAATTAATGGGAGAGACAGCTGTTTCATTATTAGAAGAAAGAATTCTTGATAACCGGACAGTTGCAAAAAAAGTAACCTTAGCAACGGAATTAATCGTTCGGGAAAGTAGTCGATAGGATAGCATAGCATTCCCACTAAAAAACGCTTGGAATATGAACTGCACCTGTAGGAGAGGAGGCGGTTGTGTTCCGAGCGTTTTTCATTTAGTTATCAACTCTTAGCTAGCGATCCTTTATACCCTTTCCTGAATATCTCCTGCACGCTATGAACGGTTACATATGCATCTGGATCAATATCCTGGATGATTTTTTTCAGTTGGACGATTTCCTGTTTATTTACGACAAGATACAAAACTTCCTTGTCTGCCTTTGTATAGCCGCCTTTTCCGTCCAGCACTGTGATACCACGGGCCATTTTCGTTGTAACTTGGTTCAATACTTCATTAGGGTTCCTAGAAATAATCAATACCGCGGTCCGTTCATTTGCGCCCTCGACAACCACATCAATTACTTTAGCACCAACATAAACGGCAATCAAAGTATACATCGCTTTTTCCCGACCAATGATAAAGGCAGAACCGGCGATGACAAGAATATCAATTACGAGCATTCCTTTTCCAATACTCCAACCCAAAAACTGATTCGCTAAGCGGGCGAGGATAGCTGATCCACCTGAAGTTCCTCCTGCACGAAAAATTAATCCTAGCCCAAGACCAACTGTTAAGCCGGCAAATAAAGCGGCAAGCAGTGTATCTTCATTTATTTCTTCACCTACATTCACCGTTACATGTAAAAAGATGGAGGAAAACACGATGGAGATGATCGTATACCAAATAATTCGTTTACTGAAAAATTTATATCCTGCTGCCAGTAATAATACGTTTACGATGAAATTAACGATACCAGGCGACCACTCGAATAAATAATAGGTCACAATTGTTATACCGATAACCCCGCCTTCCGATAAATGGTTAGGGATGGTGAAATAATTGATTCCTAGCGCAAAAATAAGTGAGCCAATGATAAGAAGCACGATATCTTTTGTTGTTCTATTCATCTTATTTTCCTCCTTCCTTGTAAACTAGTTTGTTAGAAAAGTAAATTCATTAAGACAGATCATACATTTCCGGGACTCTACTTGAAAAAATTGGGACATCTTTTCTAACCTTTGGAACAATGGATAGATCCAATGTTGCTGTGATTGTTTCTTTGTTTTGGACACTGCCTGTTGCAATTGTTATTCCCCAAGGATCGATTACCATTGATTCACCTGCATATTCTGTCCCGTTATACGTACCAACCGTATTGCTGGAAACGACAAAAAATTGATTTTCGATTGCACGTGCAAGCTGGAGGCTTTTCCAATGGTCTTTTCTAGCAATTGGCCATTCGGCAACAATGTGTAGTACTTGTGCACCTTCTAATGCCAGTTGTCTTGCCAACTCAGGAAAACGCAGGTCATAGCAAATAATAAGTCCCATTTTAACATGATCCAATTCAAATGTGTGCACCTTTTTTTGTCCGCCTGTTAAATACTGATGTTCATTCAACATAGGAACGAGGTGGATTTTGTCATAGTGGTAAACGAGTTCTCCTTTACGGTCAAAAACGAGACTTGTATTATAGAATTTATCATCCTTTTTATTGCCGATTGAACCACCAACAATATTAATGTTATACGTTTTGGCTAATTCACGAAGAAATGATTTTGTTGGTTCTCCGTCCTGATCAGCTGTGTTTACTAGTTCTGATAACGCATAGCCGGTATTCCACATTTCTGGAAGTAGAATGGTGTCTGGTCGTTCCTGTTTGACAACACGTTTAACCCACTCTTCAACCTGTTGGCGGTTTGCTTCCGGATTTCCTGCAATAACTTCCGTTTGATAAATAGCATATTTCATTCGTTTCCCACTACCTTTCTTGATAATGTTATGAAACTGGAATTCTCAAATTTTTATTAATATAGACCTTGCCTTCATCATAGAGGAAAAATCATTTGTTTTCCATTGGGAGAAGAGCTTTGTAGTAAAGAATAACTTCTATTTTGACTTTTATCTTAACATTCTTTCCTTTACAAAAATAGATGATGTCGCTATCATGAAAATCAATGACTTAGGGTAGGAGTGTGAGTATGGTGCGGACATTTGAACAATCAGCAATGTTGAAGCGATTGCCTGAGCAGTTTTTTGCGAAGCTTGTGAAAAAGGCACAGGATTTGATAGATCAGGGGTACGATATCATTAATTTAGGGCAGGGTAATCCGGATTTGCCAACGCCTGATTCGATTGTGAAATCATTACAGGAAGCAGCAACAGATCCTATTAATCATAAATATTCACCTTTTCAAGGGTTTGCTTATTTAAAGGAAGCAGTGGCAGCTTTTTATAAAAGAGAGTATGACGTTACGATTGATCCGGAACATGAGGTAGCCATTCTTTTCGGCGCTAAGACGGGTCTTGTGGAATTAAGCCAATGTTTATTGAATCCGGGAGATTTGGCATTGTTGCCAGATCCGGGATATCCAGACTACATGTCAGGGATTGCGATGGCTGATGCGGAAACTAAATTCATGCCATTAGTGAAGAAAAATGATTTTTTGCCTAATTATAGCGAGCTTTCAGTAGATGTATTGGAGCAAGCAAAATTAATGTTCCTAAATTATCCAAACAACCCAACAGCCGCAACAGCAACAAAAGGTTTTTTTGATGAAACGGTAGAACTGGCGGAAAAAAATAATATATGTGTAGTGCATGATTTTGCGTACGGTGCACTTGGGTATGACGAGAAACCGCAAAGTTTTTTGCAATCTACTGGTGCTAAGGATGTTGGTGTTGAAATTTATACCCTATCAAAAACATACAATATGGCTGGATGGCGGGTCGCATTTGCTGTAGGAAATCCATCTGTAGTGAGAAGTATCAATCTGATTCAGGATCATCTTTATGTCAGTTTGTTTGGTGCGGTCCAACAAGCAGCAGCAGAAGCGCTAACAGGGGATCAGACGGCAGTACGCAAATTGCTGGATACATATGAAAGACGGCGTAATCGCTTTATTGCAGCATTACACCAAATTGGTTGGAAGGTAGATGCGCCAAAGGGTACTTTTTTCGCCTGGCTGCCAGTTCCAACAGGTTATTCTTCAACGGAATTTGCTGATCTACTTTTAGAAAAAGCGCATGTTGTTGTAGCACCCGGGAACGGATTTGGGACAAAGGGAGAAGGATATGTGCGCGTCGGTTTGTTGGATTCTGAAGAACGGCTGGGGGAAGCGGCTGAGCGGATTGGTGAGCTGGGGTTGTTTTAGAAGGCAAGGGGATGTATTTTCCAAACTCGTCTGTCATTATTCCCTTTGAATATCATCTGAAAACCTTCATTCACAAGCAAAATTAGTAAGTAAATAAAAATCTAAAAAGTGATGTATAAAATGTAACCATAGCAATAATAATGATATTAGTTACTCTTTTTTTGCAGTTTACTTGTACTTTTATTTTAATTTACTTGCAGTTCAGTTGCAGTTTGTGTAACGTAGGAGGTGGGAGGAGATGTTTATGTTAACTGCATACGAATTAAATGAGTTTAAAAAACGTAAGGATTCCATTGCAGATTTATTTTTGGAACAAGACAAAGGTAATATGCTTTTTTTTAAGGTCTTAGTAAATTTTTTAGAAAAGACAAATGGTAATGAATTGCATCTAGAAAAATTAGATGAAAGAATCTTTACTAATTCAGATGAGTTAAAAGCATGTTTCTCTCAAATTCTTGAGCATATGGCAACAATTGCAGCGGAAGAAACTGAGCATGTACCAATTTATACAACAGGACAGTTAGCAAAGTTTTTTGGTGTCTCTACTACAACAATTAATAATTGGATTAAGGAAGGTCGCTTTATTGGAGTTGAACGTAAGGAACGCAATAAACAAGCGCGAATTTCTGCAAATACAAGGTATATGGCACAATCAGGAGAGGTTTTATATGTAAAAGAAGTTGTTGAAATGTATAACGAAGAAAGTGTTGAGAATGATGAGAACATTAAAGATAATGATGAGTATGCCTTCTTGGTTGGTCAATTGGCAATGTATGAAAATAAATATGGGGGAGAATACAATAAAACACTTGCAAAGAAATCTTTCAATGAAATGACACCAGAAGAGCAAACAGACTTAACAGCATGGAAGTTTTTCTTAGAACGGATGAAAGATGTCAACAGGACTTCCTAAGACAAATTTTCGTTTTTTAGAAAAATCGTATTCTCACTTGATCGAGGAAATTCGAGATAGAAGCAATGGTTTTCCCTCTAAGCCAGGTTCCATTCGGAAAACAATCATTTTTAACGATTTATCCAAGATGCATTGTCATGAGGTTGTCAAAAATAACAGAATTGAGTTTTATCATTATGATTTGTATGACAGCAACGGAAGAATCATTATAAAGTTTCACAGTGAGCCTCATAATGATTCAGATTATCAAACTACCACTGAACCATTCCATATACATGCGAAAGAACACATGGACGATTTAAAAGCCAGTAAAAGGTTGCCGTTTTTAATAGCAGGCGAAGAAGGCCCAAAGGATTTAGCGACAATATTACGCTTTATAGAATACAGTCGATTCATGCAATATTATTATGAATAAGGAAACGAATTCTAAGGATCAGACTCCACGGTCGGGGTTTGATCCTATGCTAGTTAATAAAAGCAGGTAATAAAAAAAGCAATCGACTGATTCAGGTCGATTGCTTTTTAGGTCAATCCTAGAATGCGAAAGAAGCATGTCCTACTCCACATCATCCGACAACACATTCGATAATTTACGGAAAATAGTTGAAACGGTACCAGGTGACGCTCCGTACTCTTCTGCTAGCTGACCTTGTGTAACGCTTGTACTAGCTAGAAGTGTTTTTTGCACCAAGTATTCTAATGCAGCTGCATAGGATTCGATCTTTTTAAGGGACGGGTTTTCCGCTTTACAGTACTGATTCCAAAGTGCAACCCCTTTTAGAATAATTTCATCGTGAATATCTTTGTCAACCATATGTTTGGCAAATAATTGAGCTGTCTCCTCATGTAACGGATTGTCCCACTCATTTGCATCAACGCCAAGAAGAAGTGCATCAGCTAAGAAATTAGGGAAATTCCTACTTAGTCCGCCGATTTCGTTCGTGTATTGTTGTAATAGCTTTCGTAAAACTTCTTTATCATGACGGTATAACTTGATTAGGGTATAAAAGAAGTTGTGCTGGTTGGCAAATGGTACAAGCGTCCCAATAATTAGACTTCCTTCCAGATAATCATCCCCATCGTGGAAAGGAATTTGGAAGGAATCCTCTGTCAAAATATCACGGACTGTCACAGCGCGTTTTTGTAGTTGATCAACGGAGATGACTTCGTATACAGATGGGACAGTATTCCTCCATTTGGCAAATGCATTGCTTGTTTGTTGATTTAACGTTGCCTTTCGATGGTGATAAAAAATGTCAAATATTGTTTGGTTGTTTGTAAAGCAAGGCACATTTAACAAGATCCACATGGTTAGGCCTGTAGTATATACATCTGCTGTTTCCACATTATCTTGCAAAAATGGGTTGTCATGCTTTTTGATTTGTTCGTTTATTTTATTTTGATTGTTGTTTATAGCAAAAGAAATTACCTCTTGATGTAAACGATCAAGTGAATCGTTTATCAATTTGGGGTTGACACCGGTTGCATTGGAAGCACCATGGCACTTTTTATACTTTTTACCACTTCCACATGGACACGGATCATTTCTTCTAATTTTGCTCATTATTAAGGCACCCCACGTTTTGTTTAATTGCCTTCTAATTATGAAGGAAAATCTTGTTTTATTCAAGTCGAGAGGGTTAAATGCTGATTAATCACTATCTTTTTAGTTATTACTATACCGAAATGGCGATATATTGGCAATAAAAATAGCAAGAACATCAACCGTTAAAACTTCTTCTATAATATGTAGCAAAGGGATAATGGAATTTAATCATAATAATTAAATAATTTAGGTAATTTTTACTTGTAAGATAATAAACAGTATATTATTATAATTACAAACGAAAGCGCTTTATCTTAAAATCAAAAGTAAGATTGATCGGAAGGGAAAATGAATCAAAGCGTAAATCACTTAGAAGGAGTTGTCTACTATGTTTTCCGCATTAACCCCACTAGATTGGAAACGCAGGGCAGTGAAATATTATCCAGAAAAAATAGCTGTTATTGATGGTGAAAAAGAATTTTCGTATAAGGAATTTGGAGAACGATCTGACAAGCTTTCCATTGCTTTACACGATTCAGGTATCCAAAAAGGTGAACATGTTGCAGTAATGCTCCCGAATACTCATTATATGCTGGAATGCTTCTATGGGATTTGTCAGCTTGGTGCTGCAATGGTACCGCTCAATTACCGATTAAATGCGAAGGACTTAGCATATATCATCAACCATAGTGATGCAAAAATGTTAATTGTTGATGAAGAATTCAGTGGTCCAATTGAGGAAATTGTCGATGAACTTTCACTAGAACAGATTATTATCGTTTCCGTAGAAGGTCAAGAAACATCGTTGAAAGGTGTAGACTATGAGGCATTTCTTCAGCATGCTCCAGATATAGCACTTCCACAGGTTGATATAGATGAAAATCAACTTCTTACACTGAATTATACGAGTGGAACAACATCGAAGCCAAAAGGTGTGATGTTGAATCATCGTAGTAACTACCTAAACGCAGCTAATTTTATGTATCATCTCGGTGTAAGTCATGATGATGTTTACCTTCATACATTACCGATGTTCCATGCAAATGGCTGGGGTGGTGTTTGGGCTATAACAGCGGCTGGTGGTACCCATGTATGTTTACGTAAGGTTGATCCGCCACATATTCTTGATTTGTTTGAACGAAAGCATATTTCCTTGCTATGTGGAGCACCAACCGTTATTAATATGCTAATCAATGATCCAAAAGCAAAAGAAACGGATATTAAGACAAATCCGCGCATGGCAACTGCAGGAGCTCCTCCAGCGGCAGCACTTATTCATAAGGCTCAAGACATTTTGGGGTTAAACATGATCCATGTCTACGGTTTGACGGAAACTTCACCGTTCATTCTCTATTGTGAATGGAAAAAGGAATTTGATGTAAAAACATCGGATGACCAAGCAGCAATTAAAGCAAGACAAGGAATTGAGCTGGCTTTTAACGGGGAAACAAAAGTTGTTCGTCCAGATGGAGAAGAGGTCGCATGGGATGGAGAAGAATTGGGAGAAATTATTACCCGCGGCAATGTAGTGATGGATGGTTATTACAAAGATCCAGAAAAGACTGCTGCAGCAATTAAGGATGGATGGTTCCATACTGGAGACTTAGCGGTTACCTATTCAAATGGGTACGTTGAAATACGCGATCGTGCCAAGGACTTGATTATTTCTGGGGGTGAAAATATTTCCTCAACCGAAGTAGAAGGTGTACTTTATAAGCATCCAGATGTTATGGAAGTAGCTGTTATATCCATCCCAGATGAAAAATGGGGTGAAGTACCGAAAGCGTTTATTGTATTATACCCGGAGGCAACAGTAACAGAGGAGGCTATCATTGAGTATTGCCGGTCTAACATGGCACACTTTAAAGCACCCAAAGCAATTGAATTCGTAGAGTCCTTGCCAAAAACAGCTACAGGTAAACTGCAAAAGTATCGATTAAGAGAATTGCATTGGGAAGGACCGAAGAAAGTGAATTAGAAAATGTAATATAGTAACAAAAGCAGGCACCCTCCCATTATTGAGGGTGCTTGCTTTGTGTTGTTTAATCTTCATTGCATGTAACATGATTCTACAAAATATTACCCGGGAAATAACAGGGTAGCCTTGGCTTCCTCATTAGATCAGGGTACATTGGCGCGAGAGCGGGAACATCGGCGGGATAGCAGAAACATCGACCCGAGAGTGGAAACATCGGCACGAATTCGAAAACATCTTCCCGAGAGCAAAAACATCGACCCGAGAGCAAAAACATCGGCGCGAAATCGAAAACATCGTCTTGAGAGCGGAAGCATCACCTACAGAATAGTAAACGTATACCTGTATCAGGCGCAAGAGTTAACAACACAGAGGTGAAAGGTTATATTGTAAAAGTTTGTTGCTTTTGGATACGAATTAAAAACTACGATCCTAAATAGTAACATACATACGAAAAGAACCTGATAAAAAAGTAAACACGGATCCTTATGTCAAGAGGACCCGTGTTTACTATGTGTCACTGTTGTTAAACCGTAACAGCATCTTGCCTAATTACTTTAGCAGCTATTGCTTCTGTCAACTCCTTTGTCGTTTTGGGAACCAGTGATTTTAAAACAGAGTTGATTACTGGACCTTTCATGCCTTTTGCGGTAACACCAAGATAGCTCGTTACTTCTGTTTTGTTTCCATCTAATGTTCTTGCCACAAAATAGCCATTTCCCTTTACATTTTCATTTAGTCCGGTCAAATTAAACGTAACCCTTGTTGGCTCTTGCCATTTGGTAATGTCGATTTGCAGGTGGACTGTCTTTTGAATAATCCCAATTTCCCCCTTAAATTTCCATGTTGATTGTCTCTCGTGTAATATCTTGTGTTCCATGTATCCTGGTACTAAAGGTGCCCATTTGTTCATATCACTAACGAAAGACCAGACATGTTCAATGGGAATATCTAATTCTAAATGATGTTCACCGCTCGGCATGGTGATATCCTCCTTTTCGTGGGGTTGCACTTTTTGTTAAATAACGCTTTGTGTCTGCCTGTTGATTATATGTTGACACCGTCTGGTTTAGACCAGTATTTTTCACGTAACTATTATTGATCCAATGAATTATAAAATTGCTTGATGAACGTATTCTCGATCACACCGTTTTTCACTTTAAAAACTTTTTGACTAATCATGACCCCTTTTTGATAAGGGACAATAAAATCTACTTTATCGCCTTCATAAAGGTAAATGATGCTTGCAGACATCGGCATGCTCGAGGATTCCGCATCTTGCATTCGTTTGTAGTGTACTTGATCCAAATAATTGATCAGCGTTTTGATTTTTGTTTTGTCTGTTGTATGATGATAACCGCTTTCTGAAGGTACTATTAATGCTATTTTCGTTATTTTAGCAGGATTGACTTGTAATGTATCCGCAAAACCCGTTCCACCAAAATCATGAGTCGAAATGAGAAGAGTTGCTACTGTAAGGAACAAAGCAATAGTGATAAAGCAGAATTTCTTCATGGCTATCCTCTCCTTATCTATCTACTATTATTCTAGCGCTATTTTTAAGGAAATTAAGTGACGTAGGTCAATAATAGAGGGATATGGTGAATTTTTTGCACTTTAAAATATAAAATTTTATAGGATTAAAGGATAAGAAACTTCGGCAACCGCTATAAGAGGATGTTCAAAAAGTCACCAAATGATAAGTGGCGAATCTCTTCGTTGGCTTGTTTCTCCGCTCTCACGTATCTAACTGCATACGTTCCGCTCCTTGGAAAAGAAAATCACTTTTCCTGCGCGGGATGTGAATTCAGGGAAGCATGTCTTGTGCTCGAAACTACGCCGCCTCGACCTTCTTGCTTCTAATTTCGCGACTTTTTGAACACGCACTATAAGGCAAATGCCGAGTTTTCTAACAATCAATTCCACGAAAAAATCGTATCAAAATATTACAACACTATTGAAATATTTAGAAAATGGATTATAATAGAAAGAATTAAAGGAGGGGGAAAGTTGAAAACACTAGAGAAGATAAGTAGCTTTGCAGGGAACACATTTGCAGTATGGGTCATTCTTTTTGCTATTTTAAGTTTCTTTTTACCAGGTGGATTTACGTGGATTGCGCCACATATAGCATTGCTTCTTGGCATTATTATGTTCGGGATGGGGCTGACGCTTTCTTTAAGTGATTTTAAAGCTGTTTTTCAAGCTCCAAAAAGTGTGCTTATCGCTGTACTTGCTCAATTCATCATTATGCCGCTCTTAGCATATGGGCTTGCCACTATTTTTCAACTTCCAGCCGAGGTAGCAGTAGGGGTTATCTTAGTAGGGTGTTGTCCTGGAGGTACTGCCTCTAATGTGATGACTTTTTTAGCAAAAGGCAATACGGCACTTTCTGTTTCTGTAACAGCTGTCTCAACACTGCTTGCACCAATTCTTACACCAGCCTTAACATTGCTTTTGGCTAGTAAATGGCTGCCTGTATCTGCGGGGGACATGTTCCTGTCAATTGTAAAAATTGTGCTCGTTCCTATCGTTCTTGGGATCGTGATTCGCTTATTGTTCCGCAAACAAGTGGAAAAAAGTGTTGCCGTATTACCGCTAGTTTCTGTCATTGGCATTGTTGCAGTGGCATCTGCCGTTGTCGCGGTGAATACAGAAAATATTGTTAAAGAAGGTTTATTAATCTTTGCTGTTGTCGTTTTACATAATTGTTTGGGACTTGCACTTGGTTATGTATTAGGAAAACTATTAAAACTGGATTTACGTGATCAAAAGGCAGTCTCAATTGAGGTAGGAATGCAGAATTCGGGGCTTGGATCGACATTAGCGCTTGCCCATTTCTCACCGATAGCTGCTGTACCAAGTGCTATTTTCAGTGTGTGGCATAACATTTCCGGCCCTATACTGGCAACATGGTGGGGGAAAAATGATGAACCTATCGAACCACCAAAAGATAAAGGGGAAAAAACAGCTTAGGTAGTGGGCTACGCGATGAGTGGTCTGCCGTTCATAAAATGTAGGGGAGGATTATACAAGATGAAAAAAGACTTGCGTATTAATAGTAACGTATTTAGTGAAGGAGCAATGAAAGCACCAAACCGCGCGATGCTTCGGGCTGTCGGTGTTTCCGATGAAGATTTTAAGAAGCCAATGATCGGGGTTGCTAGCACATGGAGTGAAGTGACACCATGTAATATTCATCTGGATGATTTAGCAATAAATGCAAAAGAGGGTGCAAAAAGTGCTGGTGGTGTTCCGTTAATTTTCAATACGATCACCGTTTCAGATGGAATTTCCATGGGCACACAAGGAATGCGGTATTCGCTACCTAGTCGTGATGTGATTGCAGACTCGATCGAAACTGTTGTAGGCGCAGAGAATTTGGACGGGTTGGTTGCCATTGGTGCTTGTGATAAAAACATTCCAGGTTGTATGATTGCGATCGCAAATTCTGATGTTCCCGCTGTATTTGTTTATGGCGGAACCATTGCCCCTGGAAATCATAATGGGAAAGATATTGATATCGTATCCGTGTTTGAAGGGGTAGGCCAACACAATAATGGGGATATCAATGATAGTGAACTAAGAGGAATTGAATGCCACGCGTGTCCTGGTGCCGGTGCTTGTGGTGGGATGTATACTGCTAATACGATGGCCTCAGCTGTTGAAGCAATGGGAATGAGTTTGCCTGGCAGCTCATCAAATCCCGCCGAATCAAAAGAAAAGGTGAAAGACTGTGCTGCTGCTGGGGAAGCTGTATATCATCTACTGGAAAAAGGCATTTATCCGAAAGATATCATGACAAAAGAGGCGTTTGAAAATGCAATGACTGTTGTTATGGCACTTGGAGGATCAACAAATGCTATCTTACACTTGCTGGCGATTGCTCATGCGGTGGAAGTAGATTTGTCGATTGATGATTTTAATCGAATGCAAGAAAAAGTACCACATCTGGCTGATTTAAAACCTAGTGGTAAATATGTCATGCAAGATCTGCATCGTGTTGGTGGTGTACAGGCAGTCATGAAACTTCTTTATGAAGCAGGTTATCTACACGGGAATTGTTTAACGGTAACGGGAAAAACCGTTGCTGAAAATCTGGCTGAAGCACCTTCACTAGAGAAGGGGCAGGAAGTCATCATGCCATTTGATAATCCGAAGCGGGAAGATGGCCCATTAATTGTTCTAAAAGGGAATCTCTCGCCGACCGGTGCTGTTGCCAAAGTTTCCGGTGTAAAAGTAAAACGTCATACAGGTCCAGCTCGTGTTTTTAATACGGAAAAGGAAGCGACTGCTGCAGTTATGAATAATGAAATTAATGATGGTGATGTAATTATCATTCGTTACGTTGGTCCAAAAGGCGGGCCGGGAATGCCAGAGATGTTGTCAATCTCCAGTATCATTGTTGGAAAAGGAATGGATGAAAAAGTCGCTTTATTAACTGATGGTAGATTTTCTGGTGGAACACATGGATTGGTCGTCGGACATATTTCCCCTGAAGCGCAGGATGGTGGTCCAGTAGCGTTTGTAGAAGAAGGAGATCTAGTAACAATTGATTCCGAGAAAAAAGAAATCTCCATGGATGTTTCCGAAGAAGTGTTGGAAAGTCGCCGTAAGAATTGGACGGCTCCACCATTATACAAAAAGGGAATTCTAGGGAAATATGCACATAATGTATCCTGTTCATCAAAAGGTGCTGTGACCGATTATTTGAAGTAAATCTTTCAAAACTGCTGGGCTGGTCCGGTCCGATGAGTTAAAAAGACGTTTGGTTTACGTTACACCAAACGTCTTTTTTGTTGTATAAAATATTTTGATTGGTACCATTACTTTCTGAATATTTATGTTAAAATAAATTTAGTGTTTGTGAAGTGCATAATGCTGAAGCAAACAACGGAGTAAGCATAGCAATCTGTTAAAAATCAGGCTGGTATTGCGAAATTTACGAGTATTAGTTAACGGATGATTTCTTCAAGAAGGATGGGGTTCCACTTAATGAAGTTTTTCGTGAAATTAAATATTATTAGTATTCTCTACGCCTTAATGATCGTTGTCCCTTTTGAACTTATGCTAAATGTATATCGAATTAGCAGGGTAACAAGTTTGAATATAGGTACTGTAAACATGTTAATTGGTATAGCTGTTATCGTTGGATTTATATTTGGCACAATACTTCTCTGCTTTCTAACAAAAAAGTGGAGACGAAAAGCTAACTATTGGACAGTCATTCTGTGGGTTCCGTATTTTGTTCTTTTCGTTTATATTTTTGTAACCCTGTTTCCGATCACATATGGAGGAGATGAACCCAACCCAGTTACTGGTCTCCTAGCAATAGCTGCATTGATTGTGTTTCCTATTTATATACTAATTGTCAATTTCATAGGTTTTATAGATGATGATGAAACAATGAAACCAGTTTAATTTTAAAAAAGTGTGGGGGAAACCTACTTTAATTAGGAGTTCGTTTTTCCTAAACCAGTTCCACACGAGTAATTTATAATAAGTGACGATATTGAGGAGAGGTGCTTGTGTTACTTTCTACTATAATATTAGGGTGGATAGGAATTCTAATTTTCTTCATTATCATTTTTACATTTCAGAAGCTGGCTAAAAATGATGAGCTAGGCTTTTTACATCTCTTAATGGCATTCATGTATTCGATGTGGTTGCCATTGCCGATGACAGTAAATAATTTATTGGATAGTTAGATATTACAGGTGGGAACCATATTTGGACTTACTTATCTAATCATGTTAATCATTACGATGGGATTGCAAACCGGGCATATTGTACATATTGTAAAACAAGAACAGAATAAAGACTGGGAAGAGCGCAGTAGTTGGATGATGGCGACTTTATCCGGATCGTTTGAAGGGTTAACAGGTGTATTTAAATCGATTTGGACCTTATTTTTAGGAATTGCTTTTTGGGAGAATGATAACTTCTTACTGGCGAGTCTGATGTTTTTGTTTAGCTTACTGTTTTTCTACTTTTAATTGTAGTTCTGGATAATAGTCTTATTAAGCGAATTAAGTTTTTTTCAAGGATTAAACCGAATCCTTTTATTTATAATATAGAAGCTTTATGTTTTTTCTTGACATTGATGATCTATATCACTGCTCAGTTGTAGCAATCCTTTCACAACTAATTTCAACTCTACGCAAAATAACGCTCAGATTAGATCTGAGCGTTATGACTCCCATCCTTATTTAACAAGATGTTCTACTTTATCCACTTTGACAATCCAATCAAATGGATCTTTTTCTTTTCCATATTGAATGCCAGTCAATGTGTCATACAACCTTTTCGCTATTTCACCAGTTTTACCGTTATTAATAATGTAATCTTCTTCTTGCCAGGTTAATTGTCCGATTGGCGAAATAACAGCTGCTGTTCCTGCGCCAAATGCCTCTTCTAAAATACCGGCTTTGTTCGCTTGATAGAGCTCTTCCATGGAAATTCGTCGTTCAACAACAGGAACGTTCCAGTGCTTTAATAATTGAATGACCGAGTTTCGTGTTACCCCCTCTAAAATACTTCCATTTAGTGCAGGAGTTACTACTTCTCCGTTGATTTTAAAGAACACATTCATGCTGCCGACTTCTTCAATATATTTTTTCTCGACACCATCTAACCAGAGTACCTGGGCGAATCCTTTATCAGCGACCATTTCTTGTGCTTTTAGACTGGATGCGTAGTTCCCGCCGGTTTTGGCCTCTCCTGTGCCACCTAAGACTGCTCTTACATACTGATTTTCCACGGCGATTTTCACCGGATTAATCCCTTCTTTGTAGTAAGCACCGACTGGAGATAAAATAATAATAAATTGATAATGGCCGGATGGTGCTACGCCAAGATAAGGTTCAGTTGAAATGATAAACGGCCGAATATAAAGGGATGTTCCCTCTGCACGTGGAATCCAATCTTTTTCCAGTGCAACAAGCTGTTTAATCGCATGAAGCGCAAACTCCTCATCAATTGGTGGAATGCATATTCGATTGTTGGAACGATTTAATCGCTGCATATTTTTCTCCGGACGGAATAATTGTGCTTCGCCATCTGGTGTGAGGTATGCTTTCAAACCTTCAAAAACTGACTGACCATAATGGAATACCATTGCAGAAGGATCTAAAGCGAGCGGCTGATAGGGAATAATCCGGGCATCATGCCAACCTTCCTCATTCGAATAATCCATGATAAACATATGGTCGGTGAAAATCTTGCCAAATTCCAATTGATCTGAATTTGGTTTTTCTTTCTTTGTAGAGCATAGGTTCATTTGAATTGACTGTTCTTCCATGGCACTATCTCCTTGTTGTTAAATTTATTCGCCTTGCTTTCATGAAAATCAATAAATGATTAAATACTATTTTATTACTAATAGGAATAGAAATACAACCCTTTATAATGAAAAGATTTTTACTTTTCTGTTTAGGGACATGGGGACAGGTTAAGTGTCCCGCTCTGTATCCCACACCATCTGTACATTTTTGCCTGGGACAAGAAACCTGTCCCCATGTCCCGCATAAAAATATGGACCTAAAAAAACCGAATTATCCGACATGATGTCCGGGGTTTTTTAGGTCCAGGAATCACCCTTCAAACTACTTGAAGACTAACTCCACCAACACTTTCAAAATGTACGTCATATTTTCCTCTTTGTAATGTTTTCGGGAGTATAAATGTACCAGATGATATGATCATTCCTTTTTCGATATGGCGTCCACTTTTGGCAAGTTCATCGATTAGCCATTTTATCGCGTGAACTGGGTTGCCCAGTACTTCAGATGATGGTCCTTCAACAATTGGCTCACCATCTAACTGCAATACAGCTTTTATATTCCCAAGTTGTTCGTACGTTAATCCCTGTATCGCTTCCCCTACAACTGCTTTGCCTGCTACAGCACTATCCGCAATAACTTGTCCCAGGCTCAGCTTTGGAAACCAGTCACTAAAGCGGGAATCTGGAATTTCCAGTCCTGGTGCAATGCTCATTTTTTGTAGAATTGTTTCCTGATTGTCAGACTGTGATAAGTCTTCATTGGCAATAAACATTAATTCAATCTCTAGTAATGGTTCGTTCATAGAAGCCAATTCAATTGTTCCATTTGAAAGGCTTGTCTGTGTTAATGCACCATAAAGAGGTGTCGTTGAATGAAATAATTGCTGTGTTTCCTCACTTGTTAAACTGATTTTGTACCCGATTAACTTGTCCTGATTAAGAATAGTCTTTTTGTCGGTAAGTTGATGTTGGATATCATAAGCGACTGATTTCTCGATGTTTTCTTGAATACGATCTTTAGAAATGGGTTGCTTTCGGTCATAAGCATTGTATAACGTGTCTACCTGTTTTGTTTGTTGTGTACTATTTGTCATTGGTGAGCACCCCTTTGGATATGTATTGTACCTATATTAACAGATAATTCACCCTTTTGTCAGTTTTGATTAAACCATTGTTGTAATGGGAGTAGGGGAATGGTGTGCGTTATCTTATCTTAACGGAGTATTTCTATTCTATAGAAGAGGTTTATGATAGTATAAATGTACGAATATTGCGAGTAGGTGGAATAAATGAGGCCCCAGTCTAAATTATTACTTTTTACATTCAGTGGTGTGATTTTTATGATCAGCTTTGTTGGCATGCTGATTTATGGCTATAAAACATTTTATATCGAAACTAGTGAAATAGAATCCAAGGATTACGCCTATCATTTTGCCCTGATTGCCGAAGAATCTGATAATGATTATTGGCGATTAATTGAAAAAGGCGCGAGGAAAGCGGAAAAGGAAAATGATATATACATTGAATATGTAGCACCTGAAAAAGCGGATAATGACAAAATGTTAAAGCTACTTGATCGCATGATATCAACAAAAATTGATGGCATTATTACGCAAGGTGTTGAAGGTGAGCGATTTGTCAATTTAGTACATAAAGGAATTGAACGGGGAATACCAATTATCACAGTTGATACAGACGTAAAAAGCAGCGAACGGAAGGTATATGTTGGGACAAATAACTTTTATGCCGGTCAGCTTGCCGGTAAAGCGATTTTAGAGAATACTACCGGTGAACAATATGTGGGAATTGTGACTGGTCGTTTTGACGCCATTAATCAGCAAGAACGAATCGCCGGGTTTAAGCAAGCAATCCAAGCAAACGATCGCATCCATATCGTTGAGATAAGGGAATCAAATATTACGGTGGTTGGTGCATCACAGGCAACCTATTCACTGCTAAAGCAATATCCGAAAATTACAGCACTATTCGGGACGAGTGCGCTTGATGGGGTTGGCATGATTGACGGGCTTGAGGAGATTGCACCGAATAACGATATGTACATTGTTGCTTTTGATGTTTTACCTGAGACATTGAAATTAATCAAACAGAATAAAATAGATGCGAGTGTTGCACAGTATCCCGAAGAAATGGGCTATCGATCTGTAAATGTTATGATTAAATTGCAAAAGAATGATCTTTTAGACAGCCAGCAATATACCGGGACAAACATCATAGAAAAGAAAGATTTACTGGATAACTGGATTGGTGATGCAAAATGAAAACAATTCGGGGAAAACTATTGGTCTATTTTTTGGTATTCGTTATTCTTTTTCACGTGACAGCCATCTCCATATTTGTCAGTTCCAATAAATTAACAAATATATACAATGACAGTTTCCGGCGATTTCTGTTATTAAATTCCATTTCACAAAATGCCGAAGAGTTGTATACAGAAACTCAAAAATTTGTTAGGGAAGCAGATCCTGATAAAGTGAAAAATTATTATACTGCAAAAAATGTATTGCAACGTGAAAAAGATAAGGTAGCGTCTTCCTTTCATGATATCGATCCGATCGAAATGAAGAATTATCGTAATTTACTAGAGACGTTTATTCATGAGAGTGAGTTAACGGTTGGATTTGTGTTAAGGGATGATATTGAGCAATATACCTATCATCTAGAAGAAACCCGGAATGCGTCGGAATATATTCAGGAAGCAACACTGGAATTAATAGATCTTGAGCTGACGGCTTACCAATCGTTTTATCAGGATTTACAATTACGAAATGATTCCTTTTTCATTTTTATCATTTTCCTATTTGTTTCGACTATTATGCTAGCCATATTTTTTGCACTTTGGTTCTCTAGAGGAATTACGAGACCATTAAATAAATTATCGCGTGCTGCAAAAGAGGTTTCAGCGGGGGATTTATTAGGAAAGCCAATCAATATTCGATCCAATGATGAATTGAAATTTCTTGGCGATACATTCAATGGTATGCGTTCGAACATCCATGATCTTGTTGAGGAAATAAAGGATCAGTCTGAATTGGACCGTTTGCTTAAAGACATGGAGTTAAAGCACCTGCAAAGTCAAATCAACCCGCATTTTCTATTTAATACACTTAACACGTTATCCAAAATGGCGTACCTGGAAGATGCGAAATCAACGTCCACGTTAATTGATTCCGTTGCAACATTACTTCGACATAATTTAGGTGAGATAGATCATCATGTAACACTAGCAGACGAAGTAAAAGTAGTGAAAGACTATTTTCATATTCAAAAAACTAGATTTTCGGAGCGGATACAATTCGATATGAATATCGATGAAGCTTGTTTAGCTATTAACGTACCTCGTTTAACATTACAGCCGTTGATAGAAAATGCCTTTATCCATGGAATCGAGGAAAAGGAAGAAGGCGGTACGATAACATTAAATATTTTCCAAAATGACGATCGAGTAATTGTAGAAATAAGGGATGATGGTGTTGGTATGAGCCAAAGCAAAATGGATCAGTTCGTCTCAACAGTGAAACAACAGGATTTACATGTTGGTCATTCAACTGGTATTGGATTAACAAACGTTATTCGTCGCCTGCAATTATTTTATCAACTGACACATGTAGCTGACATTCAATCGGAAATTGGTAAAGGAACGACTATTTCATTGATACTACCTAAAAATGATGGGAGGAAAAGCTAATGCGTGTATTGATTGCCGAAGATGAATTTTTGGAAAGAAAAGCAATGAAGAAGTTTATGGAAGTAAATTTTAATGATATGGAAGTAGTTGGTGAAGCTCCAAATGGCAGGAAAGCAATTGAATTAGCGCAAAGCTTACAGCCGGATATTATTTTCATGGATATCAAAATGCCGGGTATTAATGGCTTGAAAGCGATTGAGAAAATTCGTCAGGTAAATCCAGCTGTCAAGTTTATTCTTGTGTCGGCATATGATTCATTTGATTATGCGAAGCAAGCGATGAACTTTGGGATTAAGGAATATATTCTTAAACCAGGTAAAAAAGAAGAAATAGTGAAGGCCATTCGTCGTGTGCAAAAGGAGATCTTACTAGAAAGACAGCAGCAGGAGGAGAAAACGCAGGCTAATCAGGTAATAAAAGAACATTTAATCATGAAACTGATAAAAAACCCGGTTGATTGTGATGCGATTACTATACAAAAACAGCTTTTTCCGACGATGAAAGGTGGGTATTTTCTTGTAATACAAACGGGCAGGGAGATTTCCCAACAGGAGCTCGAATATATACTAGAGAGGTTTATTGACAATTCCTTTCTCACTTATCATCAGGAGGATCAATACTTTGTTTGTATACTTTCCGCTGTAAAAATAGACAAGGCTGAGATATTGCAAGTTGCTAGAAGTGTTCACCTTGAACTTGCGGGTAATAGTTTTGTTGGAGCAGGACAAGCATATGCTTCGGTAGAGGATTTGCCAAAATCGTTTCAAGAGGCATTTACCGCCTGTTACCAGTTGGAAAAAGAGAATGATAGAAATTATGGATTTTTTGCAGAAAAAGACAGGCGTATGGATAATAAAAAATCGATGACAAGGTTAATGGAAATGGTTGAAAAAGGCAATGATCAAGAAGCTGTACGCGTTTATAAAGAATATCAACATTTTTTCGTGCCAAATGATCTCGATGAATTATACCTTCATATAAAAAGTATCATGATGGAACGGGAATTAGCTGTACCCGAGAGGGCCATATCTGAATTGGGGACAACGAAAGATTGGGAGAAGTTTATCAAGGTGTGTTGTTTACAGATACAAGAATACTATCAATCAAAGCAATACATTGAAAAGGCGAAAAAATTTGTACAGCAACATTTCCAGAATTCGATTACATTGGAGGAGACAGCAGCACATGTGAATTTAAGTCCTAATTATTTTTCTAATATGTTTAAACAGGAGTTTGGGACAACATTTATTGATTATGTTACAAAGGTACGGTTATATAAGGCTAAAGAGCTGTTGGAGGAAAACAACTATTCACTTAAAGAAATAAGTTATATGGTTGGCTATAAGGATCCCAATTATTTTAGCAGGGTATTTAAAAAACACTTTTCGGAGTCCCCGAAGCACTTTCTGCAGGGGATCTTAAAAAAATGAAGAGAATAGTAAATATGTACAGAAACTTTTTCCCTGTTGGCGAGCAATATTTTTTATACTATATGTAAGCGTTATCAAATAAAGGGGGAATAATTTGTGAAGAAATCGTATGGATTTTTATTACTCTTTGTATTAGCACTTGTCCTGGCTGCATGTAGCTCGGATTCATCGGGGGAATCTGATGGTGAATCAGACAACGACGGTAGCGATGGCGAAAATGCAGGCGGAGAAGTTGAAATTTTTAGCTGGTGGACGGGTGCCGGTGAAGAAGATGGCTTACTTGCTTTAATTGACTTGTTTGAAGAAAAACACCCGGACATTAAAGTGGAAAATGCAGCTGTTGCCGGTGGAGCAGGAACAAACGCCAAGGCAGTACTTGCGACAAGAATGCAGGGGGACGATCCACCATCAACATTCCAGGTTCATGGTGGAGATGAGTTGAACGAAGGTTGGGTTGCTGCCGGTAAAATGGAACCATTGAATGACTTTTATGAAGAAAATGACTTAATGGATAAATTTCCTGAAGAGTTAATTGATTTGGTGAGTCAAGATGGCGATATTTATTCGGTGCCTGTTGATATTCATCGTGGGAACGTTATTTTCTATAACAAGCAAGTGTTTGAAGAAAATGGAGTAGAGGTACCGACAACATTTGATGAGTTTTTTGAAGCGGCAGATAAATTACAAGATGCTGGGGTTGTTCCACTTGCATTAGGTGATAAAGAATCGTGGCCTGCTACACAGATTTTTGAAAATGTACTATTAGGTGTATTGGGACCAGATGATTACAAAAAGCTTTTTGAAGGTGAAATCGGTTTTGATGATAAACGTGTTAAGGATGCCGTAGAAAAATTTGACAAAATACTTGATTATGTGAATGAAGACCACGCTTCACGCAACTGGCAAGACTCTGCGCAATTAGTTGCAAATGGCGAAGCAGCAATGATTAACATGGGTGATTGGGCGAAAGGGTACTTTAATAATGATTTAGATCTGGAAACAAATAAAGACTTTGGATATTTTGCCTTCCCAAATACAGATGGTCAATTCACTATTATTACAGATACATTTGGCTTGCCAAAGGGTGTTGAGAATCCAGATGACGTGAAAGAATTCCTAAAGGTTCTTGGATCTGTAGAAGGACAGGATGCATTTAACCCATTAAAAGGATCCATTCCAGCACGGGTAGATGCGGATAAATCCAACTATGACGAGTATGGGAAGGATGCAATGGATGATTTTAATAATTCACGTCTAGTTCCAAGTCTTGCTCATGGTTCTGCAGCGTCTGAAGGATTTTTAACAAAAGCGAATCAAGCGGTAAATATTTTTGTTACACAAAGGGATGCGGACAACTTTATTCAAGCATTGAAAAACGCAGCACCAGAAATGTAAAAATACGAAGCTTGATGAGGCTGCCTCATAGTAAGGCAGCCTCATGTTTCTTAACCTCTTGTTAGGAGGATGTCATGTGGAGAGAGAAATTAAGATGAAACGTAAAAGGAGATTGACCAAAGATCAATGGACTGCTGTAGCCTTTTTAATACCGTCTATTCTATTGATTGTGATTTTCGTTTATGGGTTTATTGGCTGGACAGGATATGTCTCCTTAAGTAATTGGAATACATTAATACCGGATTTTTCATTTGCAGGACTTAAAAACTATATTTATTTATTCAACGATTTCCGGTTTCAGGCCGACTTAAGAAATACACTGTTTTTTACTATTCTCTTTATTGGTTTGGTGATCATTATGGGAATGGGTCTTGCTATATTAATAGATCAAAAATTAAAAGGTGAATCGATTTTTCGAAATATATTTTTATTCCCGATGGCCTTATCATTTATTGTTACTGGGGTCGTTTGGCAGTGGCTGTTAAATCCGTCGACTGGATTTAACCAATTCTTAAGCGTGGTTGGCATTGAACCAAAATGGTATACCGATACGAATATCTTAGCAGGTTTCCAATGGGGCAGTATTGAGTTTGGTTTGCCTGTAGCGATTATTGCAGTTGTTATTGCAGCAGTATGGCAGATGACCGGGTTCTCGCTAGCAATGTACTTGGCGGGGTTACGTGGAATTCCAGAAGAATTGAGAGAAGCGGCAAGAATGGATGGAGCGAGTGAATTTCAGGTCTATCGAAAAGTTGTATTACCAATGCTTATGCCGATTACAGTGAGTGTTATTATCATCATGGCACACATATCCCTAAAAATATTTGACCTTATTTATGCGATGACAGGTTCAGGTGCTAATTTCGTTACAGATGTACCTGGTGTATACATGTTTGAGACGACATTCAGAGGAAACTATTATGCAAACGGTGCTGCTATTGCAATTATCATGTTGCTTTTAGTTGCAATCTTTATCGTTCCTTACCTATGGAATAGTAGAAAGGGTGATAATTAATGGCAGCATTTAACATAGGGAAATTTTTTAAATATCTTATTTTGATAATTTTGGCGATCGTTTTTTTAATGCCAATTTATGTCATCCTTGTAACAAGTTTAAAACCTTTAGACGAAGTATCCCTTGAACAGATGTGGGAATTACCAACGTCAATCGATTTTAGTTCGTATGCTGAAGCATTTTCTAATTTGGCACCCAACTTTATGAATAGCGTATACCTAGTTGTACCGGCAACATTATTGTCTGCTTTGCTAGGTGCCATGAATGGATATGTATTATCAAAATGGAAGTTTAAAGGTTCTGAAACGATATTTACATTTATTTTATTTGGGATGTTCATTCCATATCAAAGTATTTTAATTCCATTGATCCAATTTTTACGTACCATTGAATTGTATAATACGATTCCCGGATTAATTCTTGCACACGTGGTATATGGGTTACCGATTACAACATTGATGTTCCGTAATTTTTACGCAAGTATTCCAGATACCATGATTGAAGCCGCTAAAATTGATGGAGCAAACTTCTTAGGGATTTTTAGACATATTATTATTCCTCTTTCTATCACAGGTTTTGTCGTTGTTGCGATTTGGCAGTTTACGAATATTTGGAATGAGTTTTTATTTGCTGTAACCATTACAACCTCGGATAAACAACCGATCATGGTTGCCCTGCAGAACTTATCTGGCAGTCAAATCGTGCAGTGGAATGTGCAAATGGCTGGTGCGTTAATTGCAGCCTTGCCAACGCTATTGGTTTACATCTTTTTAGGAAAGTATTTTGTTAGAGGATTATTGGCTGGATCTGTTAAGGGGTAGAATTATAACTTGTAAAATTGAAGGCATTATAAAAAAAGAAGGTCTCATAAGCCGTAAGTCATGATTAGAGCTTATGGGACCTTCTTTGAATAACCCTTCCTACTTACAATGCCTTCACCAAACCACCATCTACAACCAATGACTGTCCTGTCACATAAGTGTTTGCCTGCGAGCATAGATAAACAATCATATTTGCAAATTCTTGAGGTTCGCCATAGCGCTTAATTGGAATGGACTGTTCTGTTTTGGCTTTTAACTCATCCGGATTAATGTTTAACTTCTCCGCATTTATTTTATCTAATTTGGCAACACGATCAGTTGCAATTCTTCCTGGGCCAACGGTATTAATTAAAATGTTATCTTCTGCTAGTTCCTGAGAGAGGCTCTTGGAAAGACCAACAATCCCAGCTCGGAACGTATTGGATAAAATCAAATTATCCAGTGTTTGTTTAATGGAAGAGGAAGCAATGTTGACAATATGACCGCTTCGTTGTTTTTTCATATAGGGCAAAACATCTCGGATGGTTCGGACAAAGCTTAACAGGTTTAATTCAAACGCATCGTACCATGCTTGATCATCAAAATCGGTAAATAGCCCTGCTGGAGGACCGCCAGCATTGTTAACCAGTACATCGATCGTGCCATTTTTCTCCACTACTTTTTCGATTAATTGTTTGATGGAATCAGGTTTGGTAATATCGCAGACCGCATATTCCACGTTTTCATTTCCGGTTTCCTTCTGTATATCATTTTTCGCTTTATCCAATTCCTGTTCATTTCGACTGGAGATAAAGACATGTGCTCCTTCAGCCGCGAATAATTGGGCCGTTGCTTTTCCCAAGCCTTTGCTTGATGCCATTACAACAACTGACTTTCCTTGTAAACCTAAGTCCATAATGATTCCTCCTGTTAATATCGATAATTAGAAATATCTTAATATTAATTTATTGGAAATTCAAGTTGTGGAGGGAGGGTGATAGAATGGATTATAACTTTCTGTAACAAACAGTATCCCAACTCGTATCGTGCGTTCCAGGTCTTTTCCTGCTAAAATACAGATGAGGTAGTACACGCTAATTATGAAAAGGGAGAGTGAAAAAATGAAATTCGGTACCATTGGAACAAGCTGGATCACGGATACTTTTATTGATGCCGCAAACGAAGCAGATAATTTTAAGCTTGCAGCAGTCTATTCCCGCACGGAAGACAAAGCGAAGCAATTTGCTGAGAAACATGATGCACCACATTATTTCACGGACTTACGAAAAATGGCAGCGAGTAATGAACTCGATTGTGTATATATTTCATCGCCCAATTCCTTGCATTTTGAACAGGCTGTTTTATTTTTAAAGCATAAAAAGCATGTCATCTGTGAAAAGCCAATTTTTTCAAATACAACAGAGTTACAGGAAGCACATCGAATTGCTGAGGAAAATGAAGTCTATTTATTTGAAGCAATGCGGAATATCCATTCTCCTAATTTTTTACGTTTACAGGAGAATATGAAAGAAATAGGTACCGTCCGTAGTATGATGCTGCAACGTGTACAATACTCATCAAGATATGACAAATATTTAGCAGGGGAAGTTCCTAATATCTTCTCAGCTGAATTTTCCGGTGGTGCGATTGTTGACTTAGGCGTTTATCCACTTACTATTGCTGTGGCGCTATTTGGAAAACCGCAACGTGTTGCCTATTTTCCTGTGAAGCTAGAAAGTGGTGTTGATGGAAATGGCACTCTTGTTTTAGTGTATCCTGATTTTACTTGCACTATTGTTTGCTCGAAAATATCCAATTCCTATAATCCCAATGAAATTCATGGGGAAAAGGGCACGCTATTATTCGGTGATACTGGAACACTTACAGATCAAGCACTAATTAAAACCCATTCAGATGAAAAAGTTTTATTAGAGACTGTGGTTAATGACCATGACATGGTATATGAAATTAACCATTTTCGAAAAATCATTGAAACGGCAAATGATCGGGAATATAAAGCATTGAAAGAGTTAAGTTACTTAGTGCTTTCAATTACGGAAGAAGCGCGTAAACAAAGTGGCATTGTTTTTGCTGTTGAAAGATAATGTTGAATTGACATAACACTATGCCCACTATATAATAATTGGTGATAAATGGGAGAGGTTCTTAGCTTAAACCCTCTATAAAAAACTAAGGACAGATGATGCGATTAAAAGACCATGTGCCTTAGGCCGTGGTCTTTTTACATGATTGGGAGGTATATAAATGGCGGGAAGACGAGACGATGAACTACCAGATATTACGCTTTTAGGCAGCCAGGGAACAACATATGAATTTGACTATACACCAGAAGTTTTAGAGACATTTGATAATAAGCATCCAAACCGGGACTATTTTGTAAAATTCAATTGTCCAGAATTTACAACATTGTGTCCGAAAACAGGGCAACCAGATTTTGGTACGGTCTACATTAGCTACATACCTGGTGAAAAAATGGTGGAAAGTAAATCATTAAAATTATATTTATTCAGTTTCCGAAATCATGGCGATTTTCATGAAGACAGTATGAATATTATTATGAACGATCTTATTGAACTGATGGATCCGCGGTATATCGAAGTGTGGGGGAAATTTACACCGCGCGGAGGTATTTCGATTGATCCGTATTGTAATTATGGAAAGCCTGGAACAAAATTTATGCAAATGGCCGACCATCGGATGATGAATCATGATTTGTATCCGGAGAAGATAGATAACCGCTGAGTATCGTTTGATGAGCTGAAAAAGAAGAGAGAGCTAAGTTGGAAACATAATGTAAGGGGACGTCATACCAAATTGGGTGGCGTCTTTTGTTGATCTAACAGAATTCGATTAGCAGGAAGTCGCCGGACGGGAGCGGAAAATCGCCGGAAGAAAGCGAAAGTCGCCGGAAGAAAGCGAAAGTTGCCGGAAAAAAGCGGAAAGTCGCCGGAAGAAAGCGAAAAGTCGCCGGAAGAGAGCGAGAAATCGCCGGACAAAGGCAGAAAGTCACCGAAAATACCGCCCAAAACCGCCGAGAAACTACTATGAGTGTAGTTGCTCGGCGTTTTGCGTCATCTTTACTGTTGGTTTTATTTACAAAAACAATCATCTGCGCTACTTTTTCCCAGTTGCAATATTTAGATTAAAAAAGGTAATAAATTTTATAACGGCACATATGGATTAAAGTAGAGTTTTAAATCTTACAACAGGGCGGGTGATCAGATGGATAAAGATAAAGATAGAAATAAAAAGCCGACTGACGGCAACCCAAAAGATGAGCAACTAGAACAGTACCGCCGCAAAAATACGGGCCCAGGCGAAAAGCTGACAAGTGATGCAGGTTTAAAAATTTCAAATGACAGATGGTCGTTGAGGGCGGGAAGACGCGGTCCAACGTTATTTCAAGACTTCCATTTTTATAAGAAACAATCCCATTTTAACCGAGAACGGATACCGGAAAAAGTGGTTCATGCAAGAGGTGACGGAGCATATGGTGAATTTGAGTTATATAAATCCATGGGCCATGTCACAAGAGCACACTTTTTGCAGGAGCCAGGATGCAAAACACCAGTATTTGTTCGATTCTCTAATTTTATAGGAAGTAAAGGTTCTAAAGATACAGCAATCGATATACGTGGTTTTGCAACCAAGTTTTATACCCAAGAAGGAAATTATGATATGTTGGCACTCTCATTTGCTATCTTCTCTATTATGGATGCCATGAAATTTTCAGATTTTACGCATATGGCTAAGCCGAATCCGCGTACGGGAGTCCCACAAGCCACTGTTGCGCACACGAATAGCTGGGATTACGTCGCCAATAATCAAGAAGTTGCGCATTTCATAATGTGGCTGATGTCCGGTCGGGGCCGTCCGAGAAGCTGGCGAATGATGGAAGCTTGGCCGGTCAATACGTTCCGATTTATCAACCAACAGGGGAAATCAACTTTTGTCCGATTTGTATGGAAACCTGTTCTTGGGGTTCATTCATTGCTACTTGATGAAGCGAATATTATCGGAGGTGTAGATCCAGACTTCCACAGGCGAGATTTACATGAGGCCATTGAATGCGGTGCCTATCCGGAATATGAATTAGGTGTGCAGTTGATCGCTGAAGAAGATGAATTCAAATATGACTTTGACATTCTAAATGATACACAATTCTGGCCGGAAGAAGTCGTCCCTGTTGAAATCATTGGTAAAATGACGTTGAATCGACTCGTTGATAATCATTTTGCAGAAGAAGAACAGTCTTCATTTGACCCGGCAACACTTGTTCCAGGAATTGATTTCTCCAATGATCCTGTTCTACAGGGAAGGTCCTTTGCTTACAGGGATACAGATTATCATCGACTTGGAACGGGAAATATTAATGAAATACCTGTTAATAAACCTATCGTCGAAACAAACTTTAACCAACGACAAAGCGATGTGCGCCATCGGATTGACGTTGATTCCGTAAACTATCATAAAAATTCGTTAGCCGGCAATACTCCTGCAGAGACTCCCCCTGAAGAAGGTGGATACGCGCATTATCCAGAGAAAGTAGAAGGGCATAAAACGAGAGAACGCCCAAGCGAATCGTTCTATGATTTCTTTTCCCAGCCAAGACTTTTCTGGAACAGTATGACATCTGTCGAGAAACAACACATTATAGAAACATTCAGCTTTCACCTTGGATATGTAAAAAGTAAATCTGTTAGGCAACAAGTTGTCGATATGTTTGTCAACGTTGATAAGGAGATGGCATGTATCATTGCCGACAATGTTGGTGTAGAACGTCCAAAGGGTTCAAATGTCCCGATTACGAAGAGTTCCCCAGCGGTTTCTATGGCAAATACTCCACATTATGCATACACACGAAAAGTTGGGGTATTAATTGGCAATGGATTTAACGGTGAGGAGGTAAAAAGTGTTCTTAACACCTTGAAGCAATATGGGGTATTTATAGAGATTATTAGTGAAAATCTTGGCATGGTTACTGGGGATGATGGCACAAAAATTGAAGTTGATAAGCCTTTTGTTTCAACATATCCTGTCCTCTATGACTCTACTTATGTTGTTGGTGGAAGAACTGAAAATCAAGCAAAATTCAATCAGCAAATTTTGCATTATGTAAGTGAACAATACAAACACTATAAACCAATTGGTGTTGCAACGACAGCCCAGTCTTATATTAAATCAACAGAAGGAAATAACTTGGCCGGGGTCGTTTTTGCTGCAAACAATCCAAACTTTGGAAAAGATTTTGTCTCCGCAATCGCTCATCAACGTTTTTGGGATCGAACATAGTTAAAAATTCCCTCGATTTATTGAAATATAAATCTAGATAGAGAAGAGAGCAGCACTATTTTGGATGCTCTTTTCTTATGTATTCTTAATGCAAGCTAATAGATTTACAGTTCTTTACCATGATATTTTTGTTTAAGAGGTTGTTCAAATAGTCACCAAATAATAAGCGGCCAATCTCATCGTTGGCTTGCTTCTAATTTGGCAACCTTTTGAACACTCACTTTAAGGTAAAATAATTTGAGATAAATGTTCTAAAACTTTAATAGACAAATACATTTTGATCTAAAAAGGTTTGACTTCGGTTTGAATATTTGGTAAATTATTAATAATAAGATTATGATTGACTGCTAAATCTAATTGACTCTACTGATGAAGTGGAGCAAGACCTTGGATTAAAACCAGTTAATATAGGTAGAGAGAGTATGCTTATTTGATCTGCCTGTATTGCTGGTTTTTTGATTTACGAAAACTATTTTGAATAAAAGGGGGATTCATATTGGACAATTTAATCGAATTGGATAAAAAGTATTTTATTCATCCGACTTCATCAATCAAACAGCAACAGGAAAATGGCGCAAAGGTGATTATGGAAAAGGGGGAGGGGATTTATTTAACAGATAAAAATGGAAACGTATACATTGATGCGATGTCATCATTGTGGAATGTCAATGTAGGGCACGGGCGAGAGGAACTGGCTGAAGCTGCTGCACAACAAATGAAAAACTTGGCATTTAGCTCCGCTTTTTCTACGTTTAGCCATGAACCGGCTATTAAACTAGCAGAAAAAATTGCGAACATCAGCCCCAAAGGATTAAATGGCGTTTTTTTCACTTCAGGAGGATCGGAATCGAATGACTCGGCAGTAAAGTTAGTACGTCATTATTGGAAGATACAAGGGGAACCACAACGACGTAAAATTATTGCACTAAAACGTGGCTATCACGGGGTTGCGGCAGCTTCGACAAGTGTGACGGGGATTCCTGAATTTTGGGGGATGGCTGGTCACATGATGACGGACATTACCCATGCGGATACACCATATGGAAGTAGTACGGAAAAAGCCATCATGTCACTACGCCACACGATTGAAACAGAAGGACCGGAAACAGTAGCAGCATTTATGGCAGAGCCTGTCCAAGGTGCAGGTGGTGTACTAATTCCACCCGAAGATTATTTTAAAGAAGTACGCGCGTTGTGTAATGAATACGGTATTTTATTTGTTGCGGATGAAGTGATCACCGGATTTGGACGAACTGGAAAAATGTTCGGAATGGAGAATTGGAACGTTACTCCTGACATGATGACATTTGCTAAAGGGGTTACTAGTGGTTATATTCCACTTGGAGGAGTTGTTGTTTCCGATCATATTCATGACGTGTTGAAAGAAAAATCGAAGGGTACGCTATTTCACGGTTTTACATATAGTGGGCACCCAACTGCCGCAGCTGTGGCATTGAAGAATATTGAAATTATGGAACAAGAGGGGTTGGTGGAAAACTCTCGAAAAATGGGTGAAGTATTGCTGAAAGGCTTCCAACGGATGAAACATGAACTAAATATTGTTGGAGATGTTAGAACGATTGGCCTTCTCGGGGCAATTGAACTCCTGCAGGATCCGAAAACAAACAAGCGTTTTTCTCCGGATTTAAAAGTTGCACCGAAAGTGATCGAAGCTTTACATGAAAGAGGAGTCATCTGTCGCCCTGTTACGTATGACGGATCAGACATTATTTGCTTTGCACCACCACTCATTATGGATCAATCGCAAGTTAATACATTGGTTGAGAAAGTTCATGATGCAGTACTGGCAGTTCAAAGTCAACTTGGCGTTACGCACTAAAACGGGGGTGGTTTGTCGCCTCCGTTTTATATAATGAAGTTTTTTGGTAGAGATTTGCAATGCGTAGGATGTATAAGAGCACAAAGAGAGATAAATAATTGCACCAAGACCAGCATAAAGATAATTATAAGAGTTTGTGTAATCATAGTTAACTGAATAGTGTGACTTTATAATGATCCGATTGGAGGGGAGCAAATGAAAAACGAACAAAAACTATTAAAGATTTTGGGGAATAAGGAAGTACTAGCACTTGCCTTCGGGGCGATGATTGGATGGGGATGGGTCGTAACAACTGGCTTATGGATAACCGAGGCAGGATCACTTGGGGCCATTTTTGCTTTTGCAATTGGTGGAACATTAGTTATTTTTGTCGGGCTTACATATGCGGAACTAGCATCGGCATTACCGCTTGTTGGAGGGGAGCATGTTTACAGTTATAAGGCGATGGGAAGGGTAGCATCTTTTATCGCTACCTGGGCGATTATTCTTGGTTATGTTTCTGTAGTTGCTTTTGAAGCTGTTGCACTGCCAACTGTTTTCGAGTATTTAATTCCCAATTATAGTCAAGGTTATTTATACACAATTGCAGGATGGGATGTAACTGCTACATGGGCTGGGATCGGTATTGTTGGATCTTTACTCATAACGTGGATTAATTACCGTGGGATCAAGCTGACAACAGTGATTACATTTAT
Source organism: Virgibacillus sp. FSP13 (assembly GCF_054048505.1). Lineage (NCBI taxonomy): Bacteria > Bacillati > Bacillota > Bacilli > Caryophanales > Bacillaceae > Virgibacillus > Virgibacillus sp. FSP13. Next base: position 144,249 of record NZ_JBSVKG010000003.1, read on the forward strand.
TTTCACATTGTTAATCATCATTGCGGGACTCTTGTTAATCACGGGGAGTACTGTTGGTGGAAATGTACAAAACATGCAGCCATTATTTGAGAAAGGGGTTGCAGGCTTACTATCGGTTATTATTATGACGCCGTTTATGTTTGTTGGATTTGATGTCATACCACAAGCTGCCGAAGAAATAAATCTACCACAGAAGAGAATCGGTCAATTACTAATCGTATCGGTCATTCTTGCGGTTGTTTGGTATATTGCAATTATTTTTGGAGTGTCACGGATAATGAATCCAGCTGAAATCGGTGAGTCAAATCTAGTAACAGCTGATGCAATGGCTAAGGCCTTTGGGGATAGCCGCTTTATGGGCAATATCCTTGTGCTTGGTGGTATTGGTGGGATATTAACAAGCTGGATTGGTTTCTATGTAGGTGGTAGTCGTGCAATTTATGCACTTGCGAACGCGGGAATGCTACCAAAAGCCCTTGGTGAATTGCATCCAAAATATAAAACGCCACATAAAGCAATTTTGCTGATTGGTCTATTTTCAACAGTTGCTCCATTATTAGGACGTCCAGCACTTGTATGGTTGGTTGATGCTGGTGGACTTGGGTTAGTTGTTGCCTGGTTGATGGTGGCTATTTCGTTTATCATCCTACGAAAAAGAGCGCCTGAAATGAAACGCCCATTTAAACTCCCTGGCGGCACAACACTTGGTTGGATTGCAGTGGTATTGGCTGCAGGAATATCCATATTGTATATGCCAGGAATGCCGTCCGCTCTGATTTGGCCTTACGAATGGGCGATTGTTGGATTGTGGGCTGTCCTAGGTGTGATTCTATATAAAATTTCGATGGCGAAGTACGGAAAAAAATATGCAGATGATCATATGAAAAAAGAAATTGACCGTATTGCATAAATGCAGTTATCCCGTCTACTTGTTTTTGTGATAACTGGCAATTTTTCTAAGTATAAGAATGTAAAAACTCGACATTAGCTAATGAAGCAATGTCGAGCTTTTTAGTCTTTTAAAAAAGGCTGTTTTCTAAAAGATTGTTTTTTTGACACAATATATATAAAATGCGCACTAATTACCGCTACGGAAATACACTTCGCTTTCCGGGGGCGGCTGTTGAGCCTCCTCGTGCTAACGCACTGCGGGGTCTCACCGATGCCTCTCTTCCCCCAGGAGTCTACGTGTATTTCCTCCGCTGGGTATAGTGCGTTGCATTTTCTTTCAACTACGAAATTATAAAGCAACAAAGAGCCTAAATAACGATCTAAACTAATTCCCATTTTTTCTTAAATTAAGTTTGAACAATAGCATTTTAAGGTATTATTTCATAAAATAATAGTACATTTTAATTATTCAAATAATTATTGACTTTAAAAAAAGAACTGAACTATAATAGTAGTAACACAGTGTCGACAATCGACAAAAGTTCATTATTTTCCATGATTCATTCTTTTATGTATCTATTGGATAAGGTAAAACTTCTTCTAATACTCATCTTTTATTTAGTGGGGTTTTCTTACTTTCCACGCTATTACTGCCCGTTTACGCGGGACAATATCTGTTAAATTATATCAGCCCACATCATACTAATTAACCAAACTCACCATTAATGCAAATTCATTTTCAATTTATGTAAGCGCGTTCAAAAGAGCGTCAGTTAAATTATGCAAGAGGGGAAGGGATGAATGTGTTAACATTTCCTATTTCTGAGTTTCAAACGAGGTTGACCAAAACGAAACAGCGGATGGTTGATTCTGGAGTCGATGTTCTGTTGGTAACTGATCCGGCAAACATGAATTATTTAACCGGATATGATGCTTGGTCATTTTACGTTCATCAACTACTTATTGTGATGCTTGATGAAGATCAGCCGATTTGGGTAGGTCGTGGGCAGGATGCTAGTGCGGCGAAACATACAACATGGCTTGATGCAGACCATATTCTTCCATATGCCGATAATTATGTTCAATCAACAATAAGACACCCAATGGATTTTGTCTGTGACCTGTTAAAAATGAAAAAGCGTGATAATCAAACCATTGCTGTTGAACTTGATGCTTATTATTTTACGGCTAAATGTTATATGCAACTTATGCAAGGATTACCTAATGCCACCTTTAAAGATGGTACAAATATGGTCAATTGGGTTCGAATTATAAAATCGGAACAGGAAATCGATTATATTAAACAGGCTGCAAAAATTTCCGAAAAAGCCATGCAAGTTGCTTTTGATACGTTAAATGAAGGGGTTCGAGAATGTGATGTCGTAGCAGGAATCGCACATGCGCAAATCAGCGGCTTGGAGGATTTTGGCGGGGATTACCCTGCAATTGTTCCATTACTCCCTACAGGTGATAAAACATCTGCATGTCATTTGACTTGGACGGATGATACGTTCAAACAGGGTGATCCAGTGATTGTTGAATTGGCAGGTTGCTACAAACGTTATCATTCACCATTAGCTCGAACAGCGGTAATTGGTATGCCATCGGAGCAGTTGCAATATGTAGCTGATGTTGTTGTTGAAGGGATTAATACAGCGCTTGATGCCGTTAAACCAGGTGTAACTTGTGAAGAGCTTGAATTAGTTTGGCGGAGGGTAATTGAGAAAAGCGGAATTAAGAAAGAATCACGTATGGGCTACTCTATGGGGCTTAACTATCCGCCTGACTGGGGGGAGCATACAGCTAGTTTAAGACCTGGTGATCGTACTGTATTACAGCCAAATATGACCTTTCATTTAATCCCTGGCATTTGGATGGAAAAAATGGGAGTTGAAATTAGTGAATCATTTCGGGTAACGGATACAGGTTGTGAAGTACTCGCGGATTTTCCACGCGAGCTATTGGTTAAACCAAATATTCGGCTGGCTTAATGGAAAAAGCGCATGTTTCGCTCAAAAAATGTAGCGCTGTCGATCGAAAAGGCATAGGCGCCGCTCATAAATGTGTTGCTGTCGATTGAAAAAGCATAGACATCGCTCGAAGATGTAGTCCTATCACTCGACATATACAAATTATCACGAAAAATAGGCGGAGATATAATCCCCCGCCTATTTTCCGTGCCACACACTTTGATTAATCAGGTTTGGTGGCTTCCTACCGCTTAATCCTTCTTCCAAATTGTAAGCAGCGAGTTTCGACATTTCCAGTTCTGTCTCATGTGTAGAAGATCCAATATGTGGGGTCGTCACGACATTTTTCATTTGCAGTAGCGGATTATCCGGATCAACCGGCTCTTGTTCAAAAACATCCAACCCAGCAGCAGCAATTTCACCATTTTGAAGTGCCTCGATCAGATCCTGTTCCACAACCGTTCTTCCTCTAGAGCCGTTAATGAAAATTGCTGATTTTTTCATCAACTGAAATTCCCGTATTCCGATGAGGTCTTTTGTTTCCAGTGTTAGTGGTGTGATTAAGCAAATGAAATCAGATTCACGTAATAATGCATCGAGATCAAGGTATGTTGCCGTATATTTTTCCTCGGCATCTGGTTTACGTGTCCGACTATGGTATAAAATGTCCATATCAAAACCAAAGTGAGCCCGCTGCGCAATTGCTTGACCAATACGCCCCATGCCAATTATACCTAGTTTTTTATGATGAACATTGATGCCAAAATGTTCTTTTTCAACTGCCTCAGAAACCCATTCACCATTTTTTACGAATTGATCCAGTTCTGGAATTCGTCTGGCGGTGGCAATAAGAATACCGAAAATAGTATCGGCGACAGTGTCTGTTAGCACGCCTGGTGTGTTGGTGGCCATGATGTTTAACTTGTTTAGTTGATCCAAATCCAAGTTGTTATAGCCGACAGAGACGTTGCTTACAATTTTTAAACGAGGTGCTCGCTCCAGTAATTTACAGTCCACTTCTAATTCTAGCCCGATGATTCCCTCGGCTTGGCTTACATGTTCCAAAAAATTTGGATCGTTTTTGGTATCGATGTTTTTAAAAAAATGCACATCGTATTTTTTTTGTAACTTTTCCAGGACAGGCTTCTCTACACGGTTATACGCAATAATCTTTTTTTTCATTGAATGCCTCCGTTTCCTGTTAATCAGTAACTACCCCTAAAATAGCTAGAAATGAGCGAGAAGTCAATATGAAAAATAAATATTTAAAATTATCTAAAATATAATTGACAATCTAAATAGTCTGAATTATGATGAATATGTAATGATGTCGACAATCGACATAAAACAATTATGTGTTAGATGGAGAGGGGTTTTGCATATGGATGATGATAGTATTATTTTGCAAAAACCATTAAGTCAGCTTATTGCGGACGCATTAAAAAAACAAATTTGGAATAAAGAAATTCAGTTTGGGGAGCGTTTGCTGGAAACAGAACTGGCGGAAAGGTTTGATGTCAGCAGAAGTACGATAAGAGAAGCATTAAAAACGCTAGAAATTGAAGAATTAGTGATCAGTAAAGCACGAAAAGGGACGTACGTTGCAAACTTCACGGAACAAGATCTGGACGAAATGATCGAATTACGAACATTGTTGGAGACTCGAGCCTTTACTGATGCCATACCACGTCTTGAAAAACAACATTTACTAGAGCTGGAGGCAATAACCAGTCAAATGCAAGAAAAAGCCGGGGAAAAGGACTGGAATGAGTTGTTTGACCTCGATATGAAATTCCACAGCTATGTTGTTAACTTATGCCATAATTCCCGTATTATAAAAATATACAATTCACTTCAAGTACAAATCAGAACATTTCTCATGCATCTCGACAAGTATTATTCGAGTCCACAATCATTTTACAAAGAACATCAGGATTTACTTCATGCACTCACTTCTAAAGACATACAGACTGTTCAGAATCAGGTACAAACGCATATTAGCTATGTAGAGGAAAAGCTGCTTGGTGCTAATCAACTAAATAAAAATGGGGAGGTTTCAGCAAAATGAGCAAACAATTTGCACATGTGAAAACGGAATTACCTGGACCAAAGGCAAAGGAACTGCTTGATCGCAGACATGATGTTGTGCCACAAGGTGTTAGCTATGGCATCCCAACCTTTGTTGAATCAGCAAAAGGTGCACTGCTGAAGGATGTTGATGGCAATCAATTCATCGACTTTGCTGGAGCGATTGGATGCATTAATATCGGTCATAGCCATGAGACTGTTGTCAGTGCTTTGCATGACCAAGTGGATCGATACACTCATACCGGTTTTAATGTCATGATGTATGATCCGTATATTGACTTTGCAGAAAAAATTGCAGCACTGGCACCGGGGAATTTTACCAAGAAAGTCATGTTTTTAAATAGTGGTGCGGAAGCGGTTGAAAATGCGATCAAAATTGCCCGGAAATATACAGGGAGGCAGGCGGTTGTATCATTCTCTGGTGGTTTTCATGGGCGAACATTACTGTCAATGTCATTAACTGGTAAGGTAAAACCATATAAATATGAATACGGACCATTTGCTCCAGAAATTTACCATGCCCCGTATCCATATGCGTACCGGCGTCAGGAATCGATGAGTGAGGAAGCATATACGGAATTCATGCTACAACAAGTGGAAAACTTTTTCATTAGTGAAGTGGACCCGAGTCTCGTAGCGGCATTCATTATGGAACCAGTGCAAGGGGAAAGCGGCTTTATTGTTCCGAGTAAGGCATTTGTTCAAGGTGTTTATGAATTGTGTAAACAGCATGGAATTCTGTTCATCGCGGACGAAATTCAAACAGGTTTTGGACGTACAGGTAAATACTTTGCAATGGAGCATTACGGCGTTGATCCAGATCTGATCACGATATCCAAGTCAATGGCTGCCGGATTGCCGATCAGTGGTGTGATTGGCCGTGAAGAAGTTATGGATGCAGCACGTCCAGGTGAATTAGGTGGAACATATTGCGGAAGTCCACTCGGATGTCGTGCTGGGATTGCAGTGTTGGAAGTTATGGAAAAGGAAAACATCAATGAACGTGCGCAAGCGGTTGGTAAACGGGTTATGGATAAATTTAAACAGCTGTATGATCGGTTTGATGTTATTGGTGATTATCGAGGACTTGGGGCAATGTGTGCCTTAGAATTTGTAAAAGATCGCACAAGCAAAGAACCGGAAAAAGAGTTAACAAACCAGATTTTAAAAGCGGCCCATCAGCGAGGACTTATCACTCTGAAAGCAGGGGTCTATGATAATGTAATCCGTTTGCTTATGCCACTTGTGATTACAGATGAGCAATTGGAAGAAGGGTTAAATATTTTAGAAGAATCAATCGAAACTGTTCTTGTTGGTGCTAAAAGTTAAGCACGGGCAAAGCCGAATATAAACGGATTGGAGTGATCGGGATAATGAATAAAGTCAAAACAAAAGCTTATGCCATGCACATCAATGGGGAATGGGTTGGTGATGACCTTGACACATTAAACGTGACGAACCCAGCTAATGGGAAACTTCTTGGAACGGTACCAAAAGGTGGGGAGGTAGAAACGAAACAGGCAATTGACGCTGCCCATGAGGCTTATCAGTCGTGGTCACAGCTGACAGCATATGAACGTGCGGGTTACTTAAAACACTTGTATCGACTACTAATTGAAAACAAAGAAGAATTAGCCCAAATCATGACATTAGAAATGGGGAAGCCAATCAATGAATCGCGAGGAGAAGTAGCCTATGCTGCTTCTTTTATCGAATGGTTTGCAGAAGAAGGCAAGCGGATTTATGGCGAAACGATTCCGTCACATGCTTCCGGAAAACGGCTGCGAGTATGGAAAAAACCTGTTGGTGTTGTGGCAGCAATTACGCCATGGAATTTTCCAGCAGCAATGTTAACACGGAAAATGGGTCCAGCACTAGCAGCCGGTTGTACAGTGATTATGAAGCCATCAGGTGAAAGCCCATTAACAGCTGTGAAATTAATGGAACTATGTGAAGAAGCAGGTTTTCCAAATGGCGTTGTAAACCTTGTGACCGGATCATCGTCTAAAATTGCTGGTGCCATTATGAAAGATGATCGAGTTCGTAAAATTACCTTCACGGGCTCTACCGAAGTTGGGAAAATTTTAATTAGACAAAGTGCTGACCAGGTAAAACGGTTATCCTTGGAACTTGGCGGGCATGCACCATTGATTGTCTTAGACGATGCAAACGTTGATTTGGCTGTTAAAGGTGTCATGGCTTCTAAATTCAGAAATGCTGGTCAAACGTGTATATGTGCCAACCGGATTTATGTTCAAGCGGGTATTTATGATCAGTTTGTCGAGAAATTTGCCAAGGCAGTAGAGCAATTAAAAGTTGGCGACGGTACGGATGAATCCGTTGCTATTGGTCCATTAATTAATCAAGCAGGACTTGATAAGGTAAAGCATCACGTTCAGGACGCAGTAGCAAAAGGGGCGACAGTCGTAACCGGTGGAGAACCGATAACACAATATGGTGGAGTATTTTACGCACCAACTGTCATCAAAGATGTGGATCAATCGATGGTGGTGATGGAGGAAGAAACATTTGGCCCTGTGGCACCAATCCAAAAAATTGCTTCCGACGATGAAGCTGTAAAATTGGCAAATGATACATCATATGGTTTAGCTGCCTATGTGTTTTCAGAAAATGTGGCTAGAGGTACCCGTATAATTGAGCAGCTCGACTTTGGAATTGTTGGCTGGAATGACGGCGCACCATCAGCGGCACAGGTTCCTTTTGGTGGAATGAAGGAAAGTGGCATTGGCCGTGAGGGCGGTCACGAAGGAATCGATGCGTTTATAGAGTCACAATATGTTTCCATTGGTATGGAATAAGATAGGTATTTTTTTCCTTTAGGCTAACCAAGGCAGGATTTTGCTTCCCGCTAATGGAAAGGAAAGTGATCTTTTTGAAACAGATGATCCAAACAGAAAATGCACCAAAGCCAAGTGGTCCATATTCCCAAGGAGTCAAAATTGATGGGTTGATTTTTGTGTCAGGTCAAGACGGTATTCAGCCAAATGGTGCTTCAGCTGGTGACACAACCGCTGAACAAACTGCTGCCAGCCTTGAGAATATTAAATATATCTTAGCAGAAAAGCAGGCAACATTAGCTGATGTCGTGTATGTTTTCTGTCATCTCTCTGATTTAAATCAAGAAAATGTTAAAGAATTCAATCGTGTCTATGAATCTTATTTTAAAGATATTGACGTAAAGCCAGCACGGATTACAGTTGGCAGTCAATTATTAGAGGGAAAGGTGGAAATTACTGCGATCGCATCTGTAGGTTGACTGAAGGAGGTTGGTTAACTAAAGGGGGCTTGGTTGTGGCTTCGGTAAACAATGCAATGCTTGATAGGGCAAAAAAGCTAGCTTTACAAATGGTAGAATGGCGGCGAAGGTTTCATATGTACCCGGAACTTAGTTTTCAAGAAGTGAAAACAGCACAATATGTAGCTCAAGTGTTGGGGAAAATCCCGGGCATGCAAGTGGAGGTTGGGGTAGGCTATCCAATCGCCGTCGTTGGCACCCTTTCTTCTGGCAATGGGCCAACGATCGCGATTCGGGCAGATATGGATGCCTTGCCAATTCAGGAAGAGAATGAACATGATTATAAATCGCAACATGATGGTGTGATGCATGCATGTGGTCATGATGCACATACTGCAATTGGATTAGGTGTTGCTAGTTTAATAGGTGAAAGTTTTCAAAATAAGGAAATACAAGGAACGGTAAAATTTTTATTCCAGCCTGCCGAGGAAATGGCAGATGCAACTGGATCGACAGGGGCTCCATACATGATTAGGGCTGGTGTGTTGGCTGATGTGGATTGCGTAATTGCCTTGCATATGAGCCCGGAGAATCAGCTTGGCGAGGTAAAAGTTCATGATGGTTATAGTATGGCCAATGTCGATGTGTTCGCAGCGGAGATTTTTGGAACTGGTGGGCATGGCGCCTATCCTCATCTGGGAAAGGATCCGATTTGGATGCTCGGACCAGTGTTGCAGGCATTACACGGGGTTGTAGCACGGCGCATATCACCGCTTGACCCAGCGGTTATCAGCATCGGTAGTATTCAAACTGGGGCAGCAAGCAATGTAATCCCGTCTGAAGTATCTCTTAAGGGTACGATCCGAAGTTATCAGCCGGAAGTTCGACAACTGCTACATGCCGAGTTAGAGAAAGCTTTTTCACTTGTGAGGGCGTTAGATGGTGATTATGAATTAATGATAACACCTGAGGATCCGTCATTAAAAAATGACCCCAAGGTTAACCAACTAATTAAAGGTGTTATTAAGGATTTATACCCCGGTTTTACAATAGTAGAAACGCCATTTGGCATGGGCGGCGAGGACTTTGCCCATATGACAGAGGCCGCTCCCGGAGCAATGTTTTTCCTTGGATGTGCCGTAGCAGACGGAAAAACTCGTGATCTGCACACACCAAATTTTGATATAGATGAACAGGTGTTACCAGTTGGCGCATCTATTTTGGCAGAGACTGTCAGGCGTTTTTTAATTGAATGGTAGACGATCAGCCACAGTTAATCACTTACTGTCTTCGGAAAGTCGCGCATCTCCGGCAAAAAGTCGCGCACACCGCAAACGAGACATAGAAATGAGGGGATAAAATGATAGAAAAACCTGTACTAAGGGATGTTTGGGAGGCACGGAAGCGGATTTCTCCGATTGTTACGAAAACGCCCCTCATCTATTCGCCAGCACTGTCCGACTTTACAGGGACATCTGTTCACTTGAAACTTGAAAATTTGAATGTCAGTAATTCTTTTAAAATTAGGGGAGCAACAAATAAAATTTTAAGCCTAACGTCAGCTGAAATGGAACGTGGGGTGACAACGTTTTCGACTGGGAATTTTGGAATGAGTGTTGCTTACATTGCTAAGAAATTAGGAATAGATGCCACGATTTGTATTTCTAACCGTGTTCCCCAAGCGAAAGTGGATGCATTAAAACATTCAGGTGCACAAATTGAAATTTATGGTGAATCACAGGATGATGCAGAACAGCGCAGTTATCAGTTAGAAAAACAGCACGGACTCACGGTGATTCACCCATTTGATGATCCGCATATCATTGCAGGCCAGGGAACAATTGGCTTGGAATTGCTTGATGATTTGCCGAAAGTTGATACTGTAATTGGTGGTTTATCTGGTGGTGGATTGAATTCAGGGTTAGGATTGGCATTAAAATCGGTTGATCCGTCTATCCAGGTGATCGGAATATCAACAGCACGTGGGGCCACAATGTATGAGAGCATTCAAGCTGGAAAACCAATTACGATAAAAGAACAAGACACGTTGGCTGATAGTTTACTAGGCGGTATTGGCACTAACAATCAGTATACGTTTGATATGGTTCAGCAATATGTTGATGATATTGTTTTGCTACAAGAAGATGAAATTGCAGAAGGGATGGCGGTCATGCTGGATAAACACCACATGGCGATTGAAGGGGCAGCAGCTTCTGGAATTGGGGCCATCTTAAATAATAAGGTTCCATTAGGCTCCCATGTTGTGGTCGTAATCAGTGGATGTAGTGTGGATACATCCGTTCTATTGGATGTCGCCCATCGATATAAGTCCAGACTTTCTTAATAGCCGAAAACGAAAGGGAGGTTTTATAGTGGCAAAAATGTTGTATCATGATCAACTTGTCGATCGAGAAAATCTAATTGATATCGAGGATCGTGGCTATCAATTTGGTGACGGAATCTATGAAGTGATTGGCGTTTACGATGGTAATCCATTAATGATAGATGAACATTTAGAGCGTCTGAAGAGAAGTGCTCGGGAAGTTCAATTAACATTGCCCAGTTCGGTTGGTGATGTAAAAAAGAACTTAGAAAAGCTTGTCGAGGTAAATGGATTGACGGAAGGGATTATCTACATGCAGATTTCCCGGGGGGCTGCACCTAGATGGCATGAGTTTCCAAGCACTGATGTTTCGCCAGTAACCGTTGCATACACAAGAGCCGAAGAGCGAATGACCGATGTAGAAGATCAAGGTGCAACCGCAGTGCTGACCGAAGATATTCGCTGGTTGCGCTGTGACATTAAGACACTCAACTTACTTCCTAATGTGCTAGCCAAGCAAAAAGCGGTAGAGCAGAATGCAATCGAAGCGATTCTACACCGTGATGGAACTGTTACAGAGGCGAGCGCATCGAACGTGTTTATCGTAAAAAATGGGGAACTTTACACACATCCAGCAAACAATTTTATTTTAAATGGGATTACAAGGAAGAAAATCCTTCAACTATGTGACGCGCTACAATTAAATGTGAACGAAACACAGTATTCAGTTGATGACTTACTCAACGCGGATGAAGTTTTTATTACTGCTACAAAATCAGATGTCATTCCTATTCTGAAGGTTGATGATAAGGTGATCGGTTCTGGAAAACCTGGTGAAATAACGAAGCGAATTGTGCAGGAATTTCGCACGCTTTACTAGCAAGTTGTGTGAAACGTGATGAATTCGGTTTAGTAAAACGATACCTGTGTAGGGGAGGAACCAACCCTTGTTGTATTCAATGAATCTGGTATCCCAAAGCCCGACAGTAGCTGTGGTAGATTTAGCTGCGTTTAAAGAAAATATTAGAACAATAAGTGAGCACACGAACCATTGTCTACTTCTAGCAGTTATCAAAACAAATGCGTATGGACATGGAATCGTTCCAATCGGGCGCGCAGCCATTAACGCTGGGGCAGAGCGTCTAGGTGTAACAGCTGTTGAAGAAGGTGCAATGCTTCGTGAAAATGGCATTGACGTACCTATTCATATTCTAAGTTCCGTTACTCCAGATCGGGCAGCAGATGTTGTCCGTTACGGATTGACAGCCTCCATATCCAATCAGAAACTGGCGAATGCCATTAGTGAAGAGGCGATTAAACAGCATAAAATAACCCCGGTACATTTGAAAATGGACACAGGACTTCATCGGTTTGGCGTTGACCCAATGAACATGGTGGATTTTTGCCGATCGTGTTATCATCTTCCAGGTTTGCAATGGGAAGGAGTTTATACACACTTTTCAAGTGCAGATGAAGCGGATTGGGTAACGACAGAACAACAATTTATGTTATTTAATAATACAATGACGGATTTAAAAAGCCATGGATATGATTTTCCCCTCCACCATGTTGGGGGATCAACAATTGCGATTGAAAGAAATGACATGCTTCTAGATATGGTCAGACCAGGAATTGCACTATTTGGCTATCCGCCAGCACTTCGTCAGCGAGATACAATAACACTTAAACCTGTCATGACATTAAAATCAAAGCTTTTACATGTTCGAAAACTATCACCGAACACACCAGTTGGATATGGTGGTAGCTACATCACATCAACAACGGAAAAAATAGCGATCGTACCAATTGGTCATGGAGATGGTTACCAGCGTGCACTGTCTAACAGAGGAGAAATGCTTGTCCGTGGAAAAAGAGCGCCAATTGTTGGCACGATTTCACTTGATCAAACATTGATTGATGTTACAAGTATACCTGATGTCTGTGAAGGGGATGAAGTGGTTTTACTCGGTAAACAGGGGGACGAAGAAATCAATGCACGTGAAATTGCTGGTTGGATGAATAGCATTGTTGATGAAGTATTGTCAGGGTTAATGGAACGGATTCGAAGGGAGTATGTGTAGACACGTACTTCTTTCTTACTTAAATCAAGTGATTGGTGGCGAATTCAACACTTCATTGTTTTTAGTTTGGGAGCTTTTAAACAACCTTTTAAGGGAATGGCGTAGTTGATAACAAGTGCGCACTAATAATCGCTACGGAAAATACACTACGCTTTCCGCGGGCAACGCTTCAGCTTCCTCGGAAGAAAACCACTTCCTTGAAAAAGGAAAACCACTTTTTCTGCGTGCGATGTAACGCTGCCGAAGCCTTTCTTGTCCTGCGGGATCTTCAGCTGTTGCTTTCCCGCAGGAGTCTACGTGTATTTCCTTCGCTGGTGTCGTGCCTTATCATATTATTGCAATTTTATAATGCTTGATTTTATACGGGCTACGGGGTAGAAAGCAATAAACAATGCTAACCCAAAATATTACTTACTTAGCATTTTATATATATTGTGTAAAAAACGACAATTTTTTATAAAACAGCCTGACGAAAAAGGAGGGAAACACATGGATTTTTTATCCGTTATTCCACCAATCGTTGCAGTGGTACTGGCCATTGTTACGAAGCGGGTTTTGCTTTCACTTTTCATCAGTATCTGGGTTGGCGGTCTGATTGCGGCTGGTGGGAATCCATTTGCAGCAGTAGGTATAACCTTCACATGGATGAAAGATGTGATGATTGATCCTTGGAATGCGCGTTTTCTCGTGATGACGGCATTACTTGGAGCCGGTGCAGCCTTCATGTTTAAAACTGGTGGATCAGATGGCCTCATAAGGATTCTGGAAAAAAAATTAACGACAAAAAGACGTGTTCAATTTTTACCATACTTCTTAGGAATTATCATCTTTTTTAATGATTACGTGAACTCTGTCATTGTAGGAAATGCTTCAAAAGACATCACTGCTAAACATAAAATATCAAGAGAAAAGTTATCCTATATACTTGATTCAACTGCTGCCCCTATGGCAACTTTGGGGCCGGTTTCCGACTGGATCGGTTTTCAGGTCTCCTTGATTGCAGGGGCTTTTGCCAGCATGAGTATCATGGGTGTGGAACCTTACTTTGCTTTTTTGCATTCCATACCGTGGAATTTTTATGCAATTCTTTGTCTGTTAGCTGTACCGATGATTATTGCCGGAAAAGACTTTGGACCAATGGCGAAAGCAGAACATCGAGCACAGACAACGGGAAAATTGATCCCAGAAGGTTCAACACCACTGTCTTCCGTTGATCAAGATTTAGGTGAGCCACATAAAAAAGATGGTAGTGTTTGGAATTTTTTTCTGCCACTTATCACATTGATTTCCGTAAGTATTTGGGGATTGTGGTATACAGGTGGCGGAGCTGAAGGAAAGTCGATTATGAATGCCCTTGCTGATACTGATGTTTCAATTGCACTGACATGGGGTGCTTTTGCCATGACAGTTGTCGGGATTATTTTGGCGCTTGTGCAAGGAATGGGTTTAAAAAAGTGTGAAGATACGCTCCTTGGCGGTATTCGGACAATGTTGCCAGCGCTTGTTATTATTGTGTTGGCATGGTCAATTGGCACCGTCACATCTGAACTTGGTACAGCTGAGTTTGTGGTTAACGCAACAGAGGGTTGGATGACTGCAGCACTTGTCCCGTTTTTGGTTTTTGTTATTGGCATGTTTATCTCATTTGCCACGGGAACTTCATGGGGAACCATGTCCATTCTCACGCCGATCGCGATTCCATTAGCGTTTTCCATTGGTGGAATTGACCTCGTTCATATCGTTATTGGTGCTATTTTTGCAGGAGCCATTTTTGGTGATCACGTTTCACCGATTTCAGACACGACAGTCATGGCATCCATCTTTGCTGAATCAGATCACATTGCCCATGTTAACACACAAATTCCCTATGCACTTGTGCCAGCAGGAATTACCGGCGTGTTATATTTGTCGTATTCGTTGATCGGAAGTAGTATCGCCCTTTTAATTGCGGGGATTATCGTTCAATTCTTCTTGCTCCGTTATTTGGGCAATCGACACGAAAAAAAATTTATGGAAGCGGATAGTAAGATTGGCGCTTAAACACGTAGGGGGGAAATCATGAAAAATTACACAATCGCACTCATACCAGGGGATGGAATTGGACCAGAAGTTGTCGCAGAAGGTGTAAAAGTTTTACAGGCGATTGAAAAGGTGGATGATTCGATCTCATTCTCTTTCACGAAGTATCCTTGGGGATGTGAGTATTATCTTGAAAATGGAAAAATGATGGATGAGGACGGAATGGAAAAATTAAAAGGTGTCGATGCGATTTATCTTGGGGCTGTTGGCTACCCAGGCGTACCTGATCATATCTCATTAAGGGATTTATTACTGAGGATCCGAAAAGAATTTGATCAGTATGTGAATTTACGTCCGGTTACACTTTTGCATCCTAGCTTGACACCTTTAAAATCAAAAACGGAGAAGGACATTGACTTTCTTGTCATCCGGGAAAATAGTGAGGGAGAATATGCCGGAGTTGGGGATTGGTTGTATAAGGGAAAACCTGAAGAAGTAGTATTGCAGACAGGGGTATTTTCTCGAAAAGGAACGGAGCGGATTATTCGTTATGCATATGAAGAGGCTCGTAAAGTAAATAAAACATTGACAAGTGTTAGTAAAGGGAATGCCTTAAATTATTCCATGGTATTCTGGGATGAGGTGTTTGAGGAAATTGGAAAAGAATATCCAGATGTAAAAACATATTCTTATCTCGTTGACGCTGCAAGTCTTTATTTTGTTTCAAATCCAGAACGCTTCGAAGTTGTGGTGACATCTAATTTATTTGGCGATATTTTGACAGATATCGGTGCAGCAATAACAGGTGGAATGGGCCTTGCGACAGGGGCCAATGTTAATCCGGAAAAAAACTTTCCCTCCATGTTCGAGCCTGTCCATGGTTCGGCACCAGATATAGCTGGAAAAGGGTTAGCTAATCCGCTTGCTGCCATCTGGTCCATTAGTCAGATGATGGATTTCTTCGGTGAGGAGCAATGGGGAAGCGCTATTTTAAAGACTATAAAAGAAATACTTAGCGAGCCCGAGCAACTCACCCCTGATTTAGGTGGAAAACGTTCGACAAGAGAAGTGGGGGACCGATTTGTCGAATTGCTGATGGAGCATAATTAAAAGAAATCGCAAAAAGAGTTGTTGGTCATTCATACCAGGAACTCTTTTTGCTTAGTTAAGGAGTAATACATAAATGGAAAAATTCAAGGAACAATATAGATAGTTTTCCATCAAAAATAATGGGGGTACTTATATGACGCAACAAAACTTACATCAGAAACTACAACAAGCCAGCCAGCAGATACAAGCGGCCCAGCAAGCTGTTAGTGATGCACAAGGGGCAGATGCACAACTGTTGGAGCAAGCGGAACAGCAGTTACAACAAGCAGAGGATGAATTACAAACTGCCCGCGAGCAAGCAGGAACGGAAGCAACGAAAAATCCGCAATTCCAGCAAGCCTCTGAACAACTGCACGATACACGCCAGCAAGTGCAGGAAGCGCAGCAAAATAACAACGACATTTTATAGATGAGGGAGTAGATCGAATTCTTTCGTTCTACTCTCCCTGTTTTTATTTACCACTTCCAACAACACGATACAAATAAATCTTCCAGGGCAAATTATCCTTCACAAAACTACGCTCATAACGAAGTCCATTTTCCTTAAAATTTTCAATTGGTAATGCCGAAAAAATAAAATCGCCACCTAAGTGTTTTAATGCATCCGTATTAATGGTAAGGTCATCAATCGTTTTTTTACTGTTTTTGGTGAACATATAGTGTTTTCCCAAGTCACCAACGAACATGTACAACCTGCCACCCCACGTATCAAAATAACTTTTTAGCTTAGTGTTTTTTTCGAGCTCTGGGGCAATCACTTTGCGAAACTTGTGTTTATAACTTAGTGGAAAGGTGTTATTGTATGTGTCCAATGTGTAAAATCCATTGTATTGTGCAATAGTTGGATGCAGACCAATGCTGACAACGCGATAGTCTGACTGATCATCACCAATGTAATCCTCAATCTCTTGGAATAAGGACTCAGAATAAAACTGTTTGAATGATGGTGTGCCGATCTCACTGTATTTGTTTTCCTCATTCAACTGAAACACCATCCAACATTGCAAGACAAGCAAGATGACAACGAATGGTTTGAAAAATTTAAAGTGCTTCCATAGAATTGTCAATCCGATCGCGAAACAAAGATACCAAATTGCTGGATGGAAAAAATGAATTCGGCTAAAATTAAAGGTGTTGGCAACCATGAAATTATCTTTTACAACACGCCAGCCTTCCCAGTACCAAAAAGCGTACCATAATGAAAGAAACACGTTAAATAGAAAAAAGCCAATCAGCTGCTTCGGTTTTAGGTTACGATAAGCCGCCACAAGCAATGCAAGGCCAATTACGGGAAAAATAATCAAAAAGTGCAATGATAAATCGTGCGTGTGAGCGTTGATTAAATTATGCAAAAATAAATCGAATGTTCCAGGTAAGTCTTTATGTCCAAGGTCTAATTCATTGCGATGGGATGCGAAATTACTTTCGAAAAACATCGAGTAAATGAGCAAGTAATTTTTTAGTACATAAATACCCGTCATACCTACTATCGCTGCAAAAAATGCCCAATTTACCTGCTTCAACCGAATCCAATCGTACAGCCACCATAATCCCATTAGTGCCAAGAAAAAAACGAATGTTAAAATAAAACTAGAGAAAAAAGGAATCAGAAATAATATAATCCAATAGTATTTTGGTGCCGTTTTTCCTAATGAACGGATTGTTAGAAAAATATGTAACGCTAATGGCAACCCAGCTATAGATAATAAGCCAGATGGCCAATACGGTAAAATGGCGAATCCTAATGCAGCCCCAGCCGAAATGAGGGGTACATTGTTATTTCGAAGGATATGATTTTTCAACAACAAATACATACCAAAAAAAGCAACAAACCTCATGATTGTTTGCCCAATCATATATGCAGTCATTGGCTGAAATAACACATACATCCAGACCATCGCATCGAACGCGGAAGGGAGTGCACTTCTCGGTAATCCGTTAATAACATTTGGCAAGGTAACATCTTTCAGGGTGAAAATCTGTCCACTTTCTGCAAGCATTTTATACCAGACGATGTTGGAGTCTAAATTGTCATGTACACGAATATGGGTATCCTCACCGAGCACGTAATATGGCATTAAGTAGGCCAAGATGATGAAACATGCGATGATTACGTATTTATGTTTGGTAAAAGGTGTGAATCGTTTTGACCACATAATCGACTGCCTCTTCTCCGATTCCATAGTATAACGGTAAACGTAATAATCGTTCACTTTCGGTCGTTGTGTTTAAGTCATTGCCAATAAACTTTCCGTATTTTCTTCCAGCATGGGAGCTATGCAATGGCACATAATGTGTCGCTGTCATGATGGCGGCGTGTTTGTTTAAGTAATCCATTAACTGGTCGCGTTCTGTCTCATCTTTCGTTTTAATATAAAACATATGGGCGTTATGCATACAATCCTTTGGTACATGAGGAATTGTTATGTTTTCAATTGAATGCAGTTCCTGTTGATAGTGATGCCAGGTTTGCAATCTATTTTCATTAATTATATCGGCATGCTGGAATTGAACGTGTAAATATGCGGCGTTTAATTCACTTAATAAAAAAGAAGAGCCAATATCGCGCCATGTGTATTTATCGACCATTCCTTTCTTAAATTGCTGGCGGTTTGTTCCTTTTTCCTGGATGATTTCCGCTCGTTCCACCGCAGAGGGGTCATTGATAATGAGTGCACCACCCTCCCCACAGGTGTAATTTTTCGTATCGTGAAAGCTAAAGGTACCAAAATGACCGATCGTTCCTAGTGGTTTTCCTTTATATGTACTCAACAAAGCTTGTGCCGCATCTTCAATAATCCATAGTCCATGCTTGTAGGCAATTTCCATAATGGCATCCATATCACAAGCAATCCCAGCATAATGAACAACAACAATAGCTTTAGTACGATCTGTAATCGCCGCTTCTATTTGTTGAGGGTCGATGTTCATCGTATCTGGTGTGACATCGACAAAACGGATTTTTCCACCCCTAATTGCAAAGGCATTTGCGGTCGATACAAAGGTATAGGATGGCATGATAACCTCATCCCCGTCTTTGATTTCAGTTAACATGGCGGTCATTTCCAATGCAGCGGTACACGATGGGGTCAGCAAAGCTTTTTCACACTGCAAACGGTCCTCCAACCAATCGGTACACTTCTTACCAAACGGACCATTACCTGATAGTTTACTATTTTTGATCGCCGCTTTGATTGCCGCCTCTTCACTTCCAACAGTACACGGTTTATTAAACGGAATCACGTTATCACCTCACATTTTAATAAAAGCAGTAAAGTCGGCGGACTAAGGCAAGTCGCCGGACAAACGCGGAAAGTCGCCGGACAACCACGGAAAGTCGCCGGACGAACGCAGAAAGTCGCCGGACAACCGCCGGAAGTTGCCGGATAACCGCGAAAAGTCGCCGGACAAACGCGGAAAGTCGCCGGACGAACGCGAAAAGTCGCCGGACAACCACGGAAAGTCGCCGGACGAACGCAGAAAGTCGCCGGACAACCACGGAAAGTCGCCGGACAACCGCCGGAAGTTGCCGGATAACCGCGAAAAGTTGCCGGATAACCGCGAAAAGCCGCCGGACAACCACGGAAAGTCGCCGGACGAACGCGAAAAGTCGCCGGACAACCACGGAAAGTCGCCGGACAAACGGGAAAAGTCGCCGGACGAACGCGGAAAGTCGCCGGACAACTCAGACCGCACCCGCACCCCGATCTCACAACGATTGACTTGTCACAATAATGCCTAAGACAATCAACCCGAGCCCAGCAATTTTCTGGACATTAACTGGTTCCTGAAAAAGAAAAACGGATAGCAGGAAAACCAAAACAAACGACAGGCTCATGAATGGATATGCATAGCTAATATCAAATTTAGTCATTGCCGCCATCCAGAATAGGGAAGCGACAAACGCGGAAAGAAAACCGGATAAGATGACAGGGTCAAGTAACAGCCGTAAAAGAAAAAGTAGTTTATCTACCCCTGATTCAGGGAGATTCCCAGCCCGATCAATTTTCCATTTTAAAATCAGTTGTCCATAAACGGTAAAAAATATGGTCCCAAAAATATATGCATATCCCATTGCTACACTTCCATTGGCTTCGTACCATTTAATTTGTGGTAAACATCAACCGTATGTTTCAAGCGGAATCCAAGCGAATAGAATAGATTTAACGATGCCACATTCGCAGCTGAAATCGATGTCCGGAGCGTATCATGACCAAGGTTGAACTGTTCCTGACAGCCTTTGCTTGTGAATGCTTTTGCAAGACCTTTGTTGCGGAAATCCTTTTTTATACCGAGTAAAAGAACTTTGTCATCTTCATAGCCATAAAAACCAGCAAGTTCCTGTTCATAAAACAGCCCGAAAATCTGCTCTTTTTCATGTAAATCTTTTACCCAGTTTATATAACGTAAATCAGCAAGGGGTGATGGAATATTAAAATCGCGGTGGAATCGTCCATGGACAAAGGCTCCCCCGGCAATATCAAAAACATCCTGAGCCTGGTAATCCTTCGAAATCGATGTGCCGTCACGATCAAAGGGCATGAATTTTTCATGTTTACAAACTGGCTCGATCAATGTATCCATATAGTAAAAGCCGTGATTCAGCAACTTCTCAGGACTTTGTAAAGAGTCGATTTTAACAGTATAATGGCCCTCCTGCTGGTCGGTTTCTGAAAGTGCCTCTTCCGTCAAAGACATAACTTCATATGTGTTAATAGAAAAATTCCGTTTATCCCACGGTGTAGGTCGCAAATGTTCTGTCATGCAATCAGCTCCCGTCATTCGTATCTTCCTCCAATACTTCAGTCGTTTGGCGGATCAAGTATAATGGTCTCCCTTTCGTTTCATTGAACACTTTTCCAAGATAGAGACCGAGTACGCCAATATTGAAAAAAATTAGTCCGCCGATAAAGTAAATGGAAACCATCACACTGGTCCAACCTTTTACTGGTACATCAAGGAAAAAATATCGGCCAACTAAAAACACCCCATACAGAAAGGACACAAGGGAGATGAAAAAGCCAAATTGAATCGATAGGCGTAGCGGTTTATTCGATTGGGAGATGATCGCATCTGTCCCAAGTGAAATCAGCTTTTTTAGATTATAGGATGTTTTCCCTGCTTTTCTTGCGTTATGTTCGACCTGAACTGTCCCTGTTCGATATCCCATCCACTGGATAAATAAAGGGAAGAAACGATTTTGTTCTCTCATTTGCCGAAAACTTTCTACAACCTTTTTTGAACTAATACTGAAATTGGCGATTGTACAGTCAGATGAACCGCCTGTAAAATAATCATACACACGATAAAAAAACTGCGATGATTTGCGCTTGAACCACCCGTCCTGTCGTTCGATGCGTTTACCAAAAACTACTTCATATCCCTCTTGCGCTTTGTTATACAGCTTAACAATTTCCTCAGGGCGATCTTGCAAATCACAATCCATCACGACAATCCAGTCCCCAGTTGTATGGTCAAGTCCTGCAGTGATCGCGTGGTGTTGCCCGAAATTTCGAGCAAGATCAATTCCTTTCACACGATCATCCTGTACACTTAATTGTTTAATGGCTTCCCAAGCATGATCTGGACTGGCATCATTGACTAAAATCATCTCAAGTCGGGCTGGAATCGACTCAATGGTAGCCGCAACGCGATTATATAAATCTGTTAGACATGATTGGCAACCATAAACAGGGACAACGACTGAGATTAAAGGGTTACTTTTTCCCATTGATTTACGTACCATGCGACTGTTTGTTTTAGACCAGATTCAAATGAAACGACAGGTTGCCAGCCTAATGATTGCCGAAGTTTTGTGTCGTCAACAGCATACCTACGATCATGCCCTTGACGATCTGTGGTAAACGAAATAAGTTCTTTAAAACTACGAATGGACGAATGTGCTTTGATTTCCGGTTTCAATTGATCCAGAATGTCGCAAATTTCCATTGCAATTGCGATATTCGTCCGTTCATTTCCCCCACCGATATTATATGTTTCTAGTCTATTTCCATGATGGTAGATAAGATCTAAAGCACGACAATGATCCGCCACATAGAGCCAGTCGCGGATATGCTGGCCATCACCGTAAATAGGGATCGGTTGTAAGGCTAGCGCGTTTGCGATGATTGTTGGAATTAGTTTCTCCTTGTGCTGTCTTGGCCCATAATTATTCGAACAGCTGGAGATAACGACATTCATCCCATAGGTAGAACCAAAGCTTTTGACAAGTAAATTGGCCCCTGCCTTTGACGCACTATAAGGATTGCGCGGATCATATGGTGTCTGTTCATGAAATTTACCTGTTGCACCGAGTGATCCGTAAACTTCATCAGTAGAAATATGATGGAATCGTTTTTCTTTGAGCATACCTTGGTTTCCCCATGCGTTTCGAGCTGCCTGCATAAGAACCGTCGTACCGATAACATTCGTTTCGACAAACTGTTTGGCATCCTGTATCGATCTATCGACATGGGATTCTGCGGCAAAATGGATGACGCCAGAAATATCAAAGTCAGTAAAAATTCTATCTATCAATGCTTCATCGGTAATGTCGCCGTTAATAAAATGATAGCCCTCATATTTTTCTGCTTCGTTTAAGTTTGCTGTTGATCCGGCATAAGTGAGTTTATCAATATTTAGTAGTTGTTTATCAGGATACTTTTCCAAATAGTACGTAATGAAATTAGATCCAATAAATCCCGCCCCACCAGTTACAAGCAATGTTGGTTTCTGTTTATTCATTTTCTACCAGTCCTAACATTGGATTCTGATCGATGGCTTCCCAGTATTGTTGTGTATGTTTACGTCCAGCGATTTCCAGTAAGTATTTTCCATAGTCATTCTTTTCCATCGATTTCCCTTTCTTCATTAGCATTTCATTATCGATATACCCCATGTAATAGGAAATTTCCTCCAAACAAGCGAGCTTGAACCCTTGGCGTTGCTGAATATTCTTTACAAATTCCGCCGCATCAAACAAAGAATCATGCGTCCCAGCATCCATCCAGGCGAACCCTCTTCCTAACAATTGAACGTCTAGTTCTCCTCGTTTTAAATATTCCTTGTTTAAGTCGGTAATTTCTAATTCTCCGCGTTTGGAGAAGCTGAGCTTTCTGGCAAAGTTAGCAGCCCGGTTATCATAAATATATAATCCTGTTACGGCAAAGTCTGAGCGTGGTTCTGTTGGTTTTTCTTCCAGTGAAACCACCTTTTGTTGATGGTCAAATTCGACTACACCAAATCGTTCTGGGTCCTTTACTCGATAGCCAAACACGGTTGCATGTTTATGGTGTTTGATTGCATTTCTCAGCAGAGTCGTAAACCCTTGCCCGTAAAAAACGTTATCACCAAGTATTAAGGTGACATCATCCTTTCCGATAAAATCCTCCGCAATCATAAATGCTTCTGGAATTCCATTTGGTTCAACCTGTTCTCCATATGAAAGCGAAATTCCAAGCTCTGACCCATCACCTAACAGTTGCTCAAATCGTGGCCTGTCAGCGGGGGTACTGATGATCATTATTTCTTTCATGTCAGCTAGCATTAATACAGATAATGGATAATAAATCATCGGCTTATCATAAACCGCCAACAGATGTTTATTAATGCTATTTGTACTTGGTGATAGTCTTGTTCCACTTCCACCAGCAAGTATGATGCCTTTCATGAATACCACCCCTTCGTTTCATCTGGTAAGTTTCATTTTTAAAATTGGGCATTCGCCATTTGATAAAACTTTTATTACGATTAAAGAGTATCTCTTACCAAGCTATTGCCTTTTTTTAGAAAAATAATCTTACAATTTTATTTCATTTTGATTAGGGGGATGTAAAAGTGGTAATTTGACTCTTATGACCGAATTTTTAAAATACCAAAATAATCGTGTGTGCTAGGAAAACCGTACGCACTGCAAATCTCTGTTCAAGGAGGTCGGGTTTAAAAACAATATAGGAAGAAAGTTGCAATTTCAAGAAATGACAGTGTTTTACACCAATAATCACTTGTAACTCCTCTCAAACATGCTACAATAATCTATAAATGTGATAAAATTCAGAAATTAACCGTTATTTAAAAATGATAGGATTTTGGGAGGATGCAATGATTCAGATTAATTTTCTAACCGCGGATCAAATTGCCACACGTATGGGAAACGCTTCGGACGCTATCCAACAAGCAACTTCCAACACCATTTCAAAAGACGAACGAACGACACTCACTGTGAATCAGAAAGCGCAAAAAACCAATCAACAAGCGTTGGAACTGGCGCAACAGTTTAATCAAGCCTTTCAACAAACCGTCCAAAATATTCAGTTGGCCTTAAAAGAATTTGAACGAACGGATATTGAACTTCAAAACAACTTCGAGCCATTGCTGCCCATAAACGACGCCGTTGAAGATATGAACACGTATAACAAAGCGAAGAATGGATGAATAAAGAATGAAAAACAGTGAGGAACAGATGCAACAAATTACAAATAAGCTGCAGCATGTAACTGAAAAACAATATCAGAACCAGCGTGCTTTGGCTGTACACGAACAAACAGAACAGGATTTTTTGAAATAAACAACCATACTCGGCGTTTGTTCCAACGGTTATTTGATGCGTGGCGTCTGGACAAAGGGTTATGGGCAGAGAATAAGAGAACCGAATCGGGAAGGCTTCGCTGAATACTATGGTCGTATTATGACACCAGATGATGAAAAGAAAGATAATGGAATAGAAAGCATTGAGCAATTTTTATATCAATCAAAACAACATATGGATGAAATGTTCAAATCTATGTCGACAGCAGGTGACGACTAATGAAGGGAATATTCTATTTTTTAGCAATATTCACGGTATGTTTAGCGGTAATTGGATGTCAAACATTTACAAAGAAAAATGGAGATGATGATGCAAATAGTCAGAAAATCAAAGATGAAGTAAATGAAGGAAATGGGGGAAAAGACATGAATGGGATTGATATTTATGATTTTGCTTTTATAAGGAAAGCACCAGACGCAAAAGAAAAACATCCATTGCAAGAGGTAATCAAAGTATACTTCAGCGATTGGAGCATATCTGAAATGAATGAAATAGCAATCGATGTTGCAAATAAAGAGATTTATAAAAATCCTTCGATGCGTAATCGTGGCCTCCGCTTTAATGATGGGACGGTTAAAATTAACAACGCCGAACAGGTAATGGAGATTTTAGAAAAGCATGACGTTCAAGAATGGAAGCAAGATTATACCTTTGAAGATCCTGCTACTTATCAGGATGGATACAGCTGGAATTTATGGCTGCAATTTGAGGATGGGACGGTTGAAAAATACGGAGGACAAGGAACGGATAAAGAAGATATTACACCTGGAAATTTTGATGAATTTGTTACGGATTGGAGCGAATTTGTAGATGAGAGACTGGGAGAGAAATAATTCTCTTCTAATCGTGTGTGCCAGGTACCCGAACTATTTTGAATTGTTTGGGTGCCTGGCACGCACTGCAAATGCCCAGAAATAAATGCAGGATAATTGATTAAGAGCAAATGAATCGATTATCCTTATTTTATGTATTATTTTAATTTTTACATAAAAAGGGGCTTTTCTAATGATCACGATTAACGATATCCATCAAGCACGAAAGCAAATCGCAGAAATTATTCACGAAACACCTATTATAAAATCACAACAGTTATCCGCTCTTTGTGGAAATGACATTTATTTAAAGGGAGAACATTTGCAGAAAACTGGGGCATTTAAAATTAGGGGAGCCACAAATAAAGTCAAGCAGGTTGTAAAGGATGGTGCAACATTTGTAACAGCCGCTTCATCTGGTAATCACGGTCAAGCTGTTGCATATATCGCTAATGAACTAGGAATATCTGCGACAATTGTTGTTCCTGAAGATGCAACATTGAGTAAAATTCAAGCGATCGAAGCATATAACGGAAAAATTGAAAAATGTGGATTCACTTCTGCAGAACGCCTTCCTCGTGCAAAAGAACTAGCCCAAAATGAAGGCGGAGTGTACATACCACCATACGATGATCCATATATTATTGCTGGCCAAGGCACTGTAGGTCTGGAAATTCTTGAACAACTGGACAATGTAGATGTTGTTGTCGTTCCGATCGGTGGAGGTGGGTTAATTTCCGGAATCCTAACGGCGATAAAAGAAACAAAACCTCATGTAAAAGTTATTGGAGTCGAACCGGAAATTGCTAATGATACATTTTTGTCATTGGAAAAAGGTGAAATTACAGCTATTTCAGAAACAAGAACCATTGCTGATGGACTCCGAACAAGTCAACCTGGTGATGTAACCTTTCCGATTGTTCAAAAGTATTTGGATAAATTGGTACTTGTCAGTGAAGAAGAAATTCGACACGCATTATTTTTCGTTCTCGAACGAATGAAACAGCTAATTGAACCTTCAAGCGCTGTAACAGTAGCTGCTGCAATGTCCGGTAAGTTGGGGATTAAAGACAAAAAGGTAGCATGTGTCCTTTCGGGTGGGAATGTAGATGTACGCAAACTTGGTGAGATTTTTCCAGAATAAAGTACGTCATAAAATAGGTCTTTTCATTCGGCGTAAATAGGTAGATTATATCTTTTGCAATGAAGTTAGTTTCAATACAATGGTAATAACATGATCGAACTTCTTTCAATCCTAGCTAAGGAGTGAGCCCATGACGCAAAAAATTGCTGTTGCGGTACTTCATGGAGCGGGAACACCTGAACAAAATTTTGCTGAAGAAATGATTAAAAAAATAACAGATGGTTTTACAAAAAAGTTTCATCAAGAAAATCTGGACCAGGAATTGGTATTTGAACCGGTATTTTGGTCGGCAGTATTTGAAGGAGAACAAGAAAAACTTTGGAACAGAGTACAAAAAGAGGCAGACTTGGATTACCATCGATTGCGACAATTCACGATTGAATTTCTTGCCGATGCTGTAGCCTATCAGCCAACTACGATAGGTGCGCAAAATTATGATAAGGTGCATGCTCTGCTTGCAGAATCGCTTTGTAAATTAAAGAAAAAGGCTGGTCCTGATGCGCCATTATGTGTGATAAGTCATAGTCTTGGCTCTATTGTTGCAAGTAATTACTTTTTTGATTTGCAGTTTAGGCGGGAAAAGATAGGGACGTGGACAAAACAATCGATGGAAAATTCTCCTTTAGAAAAAGGGGATACACTTACACTTTTTTACACGATGGGGAGTCCAATGGCATTGTGGTCTTTACGATATATTGATTTTGGCTCACCCATTTACGTTCCTTCGCCAGTGTTGAAAAATTATTACCCAACTGTTCAAGGAGAATGGCTTAATTTCTATGATAAAGATGACGTGCTTGCTTATCCATTAAAATCATTAAATGATACGTTCCAAACCCATGTCACAAAAGATGTTGCCGTGAATGTTGGTGGAATGTTTACAAGCTGGAATCCATTTTCACATAGTAAGTACAATACTGATAATGATGTACTGGAGCCAATTATCAATGGTTTGGTAAGGACATGGAAAGAAGTAAACAAATCTTAAAACACCACCATTCACCAGGAATAATACATGCTCATCGTTAAATGATAAGGTTGAACAGATTTCTGTTCCAAACCCCACGAGAGGTGATCAAACATGGCAAAAGACAACAACAATAATGATTTGTTAGTGCCTGGTGCGGAAAATGCAATGGATAACATGAAAGAAGAAATTGCAAATGAATTCGGAGTTCAGCCTGGAGCTGACACGACAGCACGTGAGAACGGATCGGTGGGTGGCGAAATGGTCAAACGAATGATCCAAATCGCCGAACAAAGTATGCAAAATCGTAACAAATAGACAGCATACGCAAAAAGAGGACTCAACCCGAGTCCTCTTTTTGTGTGGGACGTGGGGACAGGTTCCTTGTCCCAGTCATGATGAGTGGGTGGCAGGGCCTAAAAAGCTGATGTGGCACGGAAACAGCGAACTATTCCCAAAGAGAAAGAAGTGGGACACCTAACCTGTCCCCATGTCCCATATTTGTGATAAGATGGAATTATCAAACTTTATTAAGGGGGAATTGCTGTGGTAAATAATGGTCAGGTCATGAATGGGGCTGAGGAATTTTATTTTCCTGGGAATCAAACAGGGGTACTCGTGATTCATGGGTTTACAGGGTCAACACAAAGCATGCTTTTTTTAGGTGAACAGTTGGCTGAAGCTGGTTTTACTGTATTTGGTCCTAGGCTACCCGGGCATGGGACAACACCAGAAGATATGGAACAAGCAACATATCAAGATTGGATTGAAACGGTTGAAAATGGACTGAAAAAATTAAACGTTACATGTTCGGAAGTGTTTGTTACAGGATTATCAATGGGTGGAACACTGACATTATACTTGGCCGAACATCATCCAGAACTAAAGGGGATTATGCCGATTAATGCAGCAACACATATGCCAGAAATGAATGCTGCGTATAAGGATTTAGCCCCTACAGATACGAGGTTCATTGATGGAATTGGATCCGATATAAAGCAAGAAAACGTGGAAGAGCTCGCTTATGCTAAAACACCAGTGAAATCAATGAAAGAGCTTATGACCTTATCAGAACAGGTACGGAATAATTTAGGGAAAATAAAAATGCCCACACTTATTTTCTCATCAGTAGAGGATCATGTCGTACCACCAGAGAATTCACAAGAAATTTTTGAAACGATTTTAGCGGAGGATCGAAAACTTATTTCATTGGATAACAGCTATCATGTAGCAACACTCGATAATGACAAAGAACATATTGCTGAAAAATGCATTGAATTTGTTAAGGAAAAGAGTACGTTATAGGAGCGAAAAAATTCAACTTTAAGAGAGAAATTCAACACTAAATAGGGAGATTTTAGCATGAAACTAATCGATACACATTGCGATGTTTTATTAAAATTGCAAATGGCTAAAAGAGGACAAGCGTATGATATGGAACCCTTATCTTTTAAAGATTCAACCCAATTGGACAGTAACTTACAACGCTTAAAGCAAGGAAATGTCATGGTGCAGTTTTTTGCGATTTTTATCCATCCTGATGTACCGTCAGACGAAAAATGGCAACATGCATTGGAGCAAATTGATTTATTTTACTCCGAAGTACTTGGGAAAAACTCCGAAATGAAACATATTAAAAAATGGGATGACCTGGACAACCTCAAAGATGATGAAATTGGCGCAGTTCTAACATTAGAGGGAGCAGATGCTTTCGGAAATGACCTTATGAAACTACGACATCTCTACCGTTTGGGCGTTTTATCAATTGGGTTGACATGGAACAATGCCAACCTGTGTGCGGACGGTGCCGAGGAGCCTCGTGGCGGCGGCTTAACACTGCTTGGAAAAGAAGTCGTTACATATAACAATGAGCATCGTGTCTTCACTGATGTATCGCACGCTACTGTAAAGGGATTTTGGGACATTATCGAACTTGCAGATTATCCAATTGCCAGTCATTCCAATGCAAGGGCTATTTGTGACCACCCACGAAATTTATATGATGATCAAATAAAAGCGATGTTTGAAAAGAATGGGCTTATTCATGTTGTATTTCACCCACTTTTCACATCAGGCAATGAACAAAACGCAACCATTACAGACCTTTTGAAACACATTGACCATTTATGTTCCCTTGGCGGGGTTAAACAAATAGGCTTTGGTTCTGATTTTGATGGAATAAGCAGTTATATTAAAGGCTTGGAAAATGCCGCCAACTATCAAAATGTCATCAATGAATTGTTGAAACATTACACAGAAGATCAGGTCCGAGGATTTGCCTCGCGAAATTTTTTGGAGCATCGACCGAACGTAGCAAAAAATCTTCGTTGACCCCGCTGTTTAATAGTAGCCAAAGTGATTTACTGTCTATATAATTATGCCGATTTGAAATAAAAAGACTGTTGACAGCGTTTTCAGATTGATTTACAATAACGAATAACAAGTTAATCACGTGGTGGAGAATTGGAGACTCACATTTCGGTAATACTTTCCCTAGGGAAGGTGTGTACGGAAGTGTGGGTCTTTTTCTATTCGCAAAAGTTTCTTGTTATTGTAAATAGGTTATAAATAGAGCAGAGGGGTGTATAAGATGTCTGAGTTTTTGGCTGAATTAATCGGAACAATGATTCTGATTATTTTAGGTGGAGGAGTTGTTGGTGGTGTAGTTCTAAAAGGGTCCAAAGCAGAGGGATCTGACTGGATCGTTGTTACGGTTGGTTGGGGTCTTGCCGTTGCGATGGGGGTATATGCGGTTGGTAATTTTACCGGTGCCCATATTAATCCAGCCGTGACTTTAGGATTCGCTGCCGCTGGAGATTTCCCATGGTCAAAAGTTCCAATGTATATAAGTGCACAACTAATTGGGGCAATTATTGGTGCGGCTATTGTCTTTTTGAATTATTTACCACATTGGAAGGAAACAAAGGATCAGGCGGCAAAGCTAGGCGTATTTGCTACAGATCCAGCTATTCGCAGTCCATTTTCCAACCTGGTTAGTGAAATTATCGGCACATTCGTCTTGTTAATGGGGCTTATGTTTATTGGTGCCAACGAATTTACAGAAGGGTTAAACCCATTAATTGTTGGAGCATTGATTATAGCGATCGGTTTGTCATTAGGGGGAGCGACTGGATATGCGATTAACCCAGCGCGTGACCTTGGACCGAGAATTGCACATGCGCTTCTTCCGATACCAGGAAAAGGTGGATCAGATTGGAGTTATGCTTGGATCCCAGTCGTTGGACCAATCATAGGCGGAATTTACGGCGCTGTTTTTTACAAAGCGATATTTGAAGGTGAATTTTCCGCATTCTTTTGGGTGCTAAGTGTCATTATTGCTGTAATTTTGATTGGTGCAGCTAGTTCTGAATTAACAAAAGGGAGAACGAAAGCTGACAAATTAGAAGAAAACATAAATTAGGGGGAAACGATAATGAAGAAACAATTTATTTTATCATTGGATCAAGGGACAACAAGTTCAAGGGCCATTCTGTTTGATCAAAGTGGAGCAATCGTCGAAACAGCCCAGAAAGAATTTGAGCAATTTTTTCAGCATCCAGGTTGGGTTGAGCACGATGCCAATGAAATATGGAATTCGGTTTTAGCTTGTGTCGCGGAAGTGCTACGAAAGGCGGACGTTGATCCAAGTCAGATTGCTGGTATTGGGATAACAAATCAACGGGAAACAGCGGTCGTTTGGGACAAAAATACCGGGAAGCCGATCTATAAAGCGATTGTTTGGCAATCTCGTCAAACCGAGGAAATTTGTAAAGACTTGCGTGAAAAGGGTTACAACGACTTATTCAGAGAAAAAACGGGATTGTTACTTGACCCGTATTTTTCTGGTACAAAAGTAAAATGGATTCTTGACAATGTAGAGGGCGCAAGAGAGCAAGCGGATAATGGTGATTTGTTGTTTGGAACTATGGATACATGGCTTGTTTATAAGCTGTCGGGTGGAAAAAAGCATATTACCGATTATTCAAATGCATCTCGCACATTAATGTTTAATATTTATGATCTGAAATGGGATGATGAATTACTTGATATTTTATCCGTTCCAAAAAGTATGCTTCCTGAAGTACGGCAATCGTCTGAAGTTTACGCGAATACCGTTGACTATCACTTCTTTGGGCATGAGGTACCGATTGCAGGAATTGCCGGTGACCAACAAGCAGCACTATTCGGTCAGGCTTGCTTTAACGAAGGAATGGCGAAAAACACGTATGGAACAGGCTGCTTTATGTTGATGAACACGGGAGAAAAAGGTGTGAAATCAGAGAATGGGTTACTAACAACATTGGCCTGGGGAGTCGATGGAAAAGTAGAGTATGCACTAGAGGGTAGTATTTTTGTAGCTGGTTCCGCAATTCAGTGGCTACGTGACGGTTTGAAAGTTATTGAAGACGCACCACAAAGTGAAGATTTTGCCACCAAAGTTGATTCAACGGACGGCGTCTACATGGTACCGGCATTTGTCGGACTCGGAACACCGTATTGGGATAGTGAGGCAAGAGGTGCTGTTCTTGGCTTAACACGTGGAACGAGCAAGGAACATTTTATCCGTGCAACACTCGAGTCATTGGCTTATCAAACAAAAGATGTACTAAACGCGATGATTGCGGATTCCGGAATTGATTTGAAAACGTTACGCGTTGATGGTGGCGCAGTGAAAAATAACTTCCTTATGCAATTCCAAAGTGATATGTTAGGAGTGCCGGTTGAACGGCCAGTTGTCCAAGAAACAACTGCATTAGGTGCAGCCTATCTTGCGGGATTAGCTGTTGGTTATTGGAAAGATAAAGACGAAATCGCCAAACAATGGCAAATTGAAAAGACGTTTAAAAACGAGATGGAAAAGGAAAAAAGAAATGAACGATATGACGGATGGAAAAAGGCCGTGGCAGCAACACGAGCTTTTAAGTAATTCGTGTTATGCTAAATAAGAAGGAGATAAGAGGCCAACTGCAAAAGTTGGTCTCTCTTTAAAAGGAAAAATATGTGGGATGGAGTGATAGTGGATGAAAAAAATCATTAATGATCCAGAACAAGTAGTACAAGATATGATCAAGGGTTTGATTGCAGCACATCCTGACATTATGAAAAATTTACCAGGTACAACCGTAATCGCCCAAAAAGATGTTCCAATTGCAAACAAGGTTGGACTTGTCAGCGGTGGCGGTAGTGGACATGAACCGGCACATGCAGGGTATGTTGGAAAAGGAATGCTTGATGCTGCAGTAGCTGGGGAAGTTTTCACCTCGCCAACACCAGATCAGGTTCTTGAAGCAATCAAAGCAGTCGATGGTGGTGCCGGGGTATTACTAATTATTAAAAATTATACTGGTGATGTTCTGAATTTTGAAATGGCTGCTGAAATGGCAGAAGCAGAAGGAATTCAAGTAGAAAAAGTCGTTGTAAATGATGATGTGGCTGTGGAGGATAGTTCGTTTACTTCCGGCCGCCGCGGTATAGCAGGAACGGTTTTCGTGCATAAAATAGCTGGTGCAATCGCTGAAAAAGGTGGATCACTAGAAGAGGTAAAAGCTGTTGCTGAAAAAGTGGTAGCGAATGTTCGATCGATGGGAATGGCAACTAGTCCTTGCATTGTCCCTGCTTCAGGAAAACCAAGCTTTGAACTTGCTGATGACGAGATGGAAGTCGGAATTGGGATTCATGGCGAGCCTGGAATCGAGCGGAAAAAAATGGGTTCTGCAGACGAAATCGCAATCACACTTACGGAAAAAATTTTAGCTGACATTGACTTTACGGGCAGTGATGTAACGGTGATGGTAAACGGATTAGGCTCTACACCGGAAATGGAACTATACATTCTAAATCATAAAGTACAAGCAATACTAGCGGAAAAAGGAATACATGTATACAAAACATTTGTCGGTGAGTATATGACAGCATTAGAAATGGCTGGATGTTCCGTGACGTTATTGAAACTAGACGATGAGCTCAAAACACTACTAGATGCACCGTCAAGTGCTCCAGCTTTTCATATTTAACAGAAGGGGGTATGATCGTGGACGTTTTTCAAATTGAACATGCACATAAATGGATGAAACATACAAACGAAAAGATACAAACAAATAAGGAGTATTTAACAGAGCTTGATCAAGCAATAGGCGACGGGGATCATGGGATTAATATGGCTCGTGGGTTCCAAGAAGTGGTAAATAAGTTGAATGGTGAAACATATGAGCATGTAGCAGATGTGATGAAGGATGTAGCGATGACGTTAATGTCTAAAGTGGGCGGTGCAGCTGGTCCATTGTATGGTACAGCATTTTTAAAAATGTCCATGGCTTTTAAGGGACAGGACATCGATTATCGCGTTTTTTCTAAAGGCATGGAGCATGCAGTTGATGGCGTGAAACAGCGAGGCAAAGCAGAAGTTGGCGAGAAAACACTTATCGATGTCTGGTCATCTGTAGCAGAAAAACTTCAGGAAACAGATGCGTTTGATGGTAATTTAATTCGTGAAACGGCAAAATCAGCAATGGAAAGAACGAAGGAAACTATGGCAACAAAAGGCAGAGCAGCTTATCTAAAGGAACGTTCCATCGGGCATTTGGATCCTGGCTCTGTTTCCTCATTTTATTTGTTCGATACCTTAGCCGGAATTGTCGATGAAAGGGCGTGAAAAAATGGCTTATACGGGAATTGTGCTAATATCGCATAGCCCAAAGGTAGTTGAAGGTATAAAGGATTTAATTAGACAAGTGAATCAGGATGTTCCAATTGAACTAGCTGGGGGAACCGATGATGGCGAAATTGGGACCAGCGTTGAAAAAATCCAAGGGGCAATTGACCGGGCAGATAATGGTGACGGCGTATTACTGATGTATGACCTGGGCAGTGCCAAGATGAATGCGGAGATGGTTGTAGAAATGGCTGAGAAAGAAACGATAAAAATTGCGGAGGCACCATTGCTGGAAGGGGCGTATGTTGCTGCAGTTGAAGCAGGCATGGGAAAAACGGTTGATGACATAATCGCTGCACTTAAACGAAATTTTTAGGGTGTTAATGGCTGTACCATTCGTTATTTTGATTGGTCAGCCATTTTTTTGCGCTATGTACACGTCTAGACCTAACTTGGCGCTGACATACTTTTTAGGTTTCGAAATAGAGGGTTTTCTTGGTTGATGTAGAATTATTATAATATAACTGAAAATACTGGAATTTGGCTTTTTCAAAGGAGGAAATTTTCGTTGGAAGTACATCAATCAAATCCGCCAAACCCGGAACCACGGAAAAAGAGGCGTAATAAGAAAAAGATTGTTCTTTATATTGTAGGTGTTTTGCTTGCCTTAGGACTTGCTGTATTCTTTTTTATAAATACATACGTAAACAAGTCACTTCCACAACTGGAAGGGCAAATTGAGTTACCAAATTTACAACAAGAAGTAACCGTTATTACTGATGAGAATGGTGTACCACATATAAAAGCCGAAAATGAGCATGATTTATTTATGGCTCAAGGCTATATTCAAGCACAAGATCGAATGTTCCAGATGGAAATGTCAAGAAGGCAAGCTTCTGGCACACTCAGTGAAGTTGTTGGTGAAGCAGCAGTTGAACAGGACCAATATTTTCGGACACTTGGGTTAAGGAGAGCTGCTGAAAAATCGTATGATATCTATACAGAGGAATCAAAGCAAGTTTTGCAGTGGTTTACAGATGGGGTGAATGCATATATTAATGAGGCGAAAGAGGATAGTAGTTTACCAGTTGAATTTACTTTAATGGGATCAGAGCCGGCGGAATGGACACCAATCGATTCGCTAACAATTGGGAAGTATATGGCGTTTGACTTAGGTGGACATTGGGAAAGACAGGCCTTCAATTATTATGCATTACACAACTTTGATGAGGAAAAGGCCTATGAGTTATTTCCCAGCTATCCAGAATCAAAGCCTACCATTATAAATGAAACAGAAGTAGACGTTGCAAGCAGCTTTGAACATGCGGTTATTCCACATGCATTTAATGGCAGTAATAACTGGGTGGTTAGTGGGGAAAAAACAAAATCTGGGATGCCGTTATTGGCAGATGATC
Organism: Virgibacillus sp. FSP13; assembly: GCF_054048505.1. Taxonomy (NCBI): domain Bacteria; kingdom Bacillati; phylum Bacillota; class Bacilli; order Caryophanales; family Bacillaceae; genus Virgibacillus; species Virgibacillus sp. FSP13. The sequence goes on from NZ_JBSVKG010000003.1 coordinate 179,564, forward strand.
CACATTTAGGTTTGGCCACACCGTCTATTTGGTATCAGATGAATTTGGAAGCGGATGATATGAATGTAAGTGGAGTGATTTTTGCAGGAGTTCCAGGGATTATTTTGGGACATAATCAACATATTGCTTGGGGCGTGACCAACACAGGACCAGATGTACAACAATTGTATATTGAAAAACGCAATCCTGATAATCCAAATGAATTTTTGTTTGAGGATGATTGGGAACAGGCGGACGTGATTGATGAACCGATCAAAGTGAAAGATGGGGATACGATAGACTATCAGGTTTTCGAAACCCGACACGGTCCAATTGTCTCAGAATTTGCAGAGGAAAGTGGAAAGGATACTGTAATGTCATTGCGATGGACTGCACTAGATCCAACAACAGAACTTCAAGCTATCCTAAAAATGAACAAGGCTAAAAATTGGAATGAATTTGAAAAAGGTTTAGAAAATTTCTTAGCGCCAGCACAAAATTTTGTTTTTGCCGCGAAGGATGGGACAATTGCTTATAAAGCAAATGGTAATATTCCTATCTATGAAAATGGTGATGACGCCTTATTGCCATTGTCAGGCTGGGAAGAAGAAAATATCTGGCAGGGCTACATTCCATTTGATGAACTACCAACAGTCGTAAATCCAGATAAAGGGTTCATTGCTACAGCAAATAATAAGGTAGTCGGAGAACAATATCCCTACCATATAAGCAATGTGTGGGCCCAACCATATCGATATGAACGAATTGCAGAGGTATTGGCAGCCAACGATGACTTAACCGTTGAAGACATGCAAAATTTACAGATGGATCAAATGGATTTGCAAGCTCGGGAGTTTGTTCCAATGTTTGCAGAAGCATTGGAAGGTGTGGATATTTCTGATATGGAGTCAGAAGCGTTGAAGTTACTGGAAGAATGGGATTACAAAGATGATGTTCGTTATGCCCAACCATTAATTTTCCATACGTGGATGGATGAGATTGAGGAAGTATTGTATGATGATGAGATTCCAGAAAATATGATGGATCTATTTGGTAGCAGGGGTCAAACAACAGATGAGTTATTAAGAAAAGCCGCGAATGGGGAAGGCTCCATTTGGGTCGAGGATAATGGTGGCCTCGCAAAAGTGTTACATACATCGTTAACGAATACAATGAATCAATTGACATCGAGTTTTGGTGATGATTTATCCGAGTGGGAATGGGGGGAATATCACCAAGTCCAGTTTTACCACCCACTTTCAGATGTGAGTCCAGTCCTAGCATTCTTTTTTAATCGTGAGGATTCTATTCCCGTTGGTGGCAGCAGCGTGACACCAATGGCCGCGAGTTATGATGAATCTACTGGTGAAGTTGACCATGGTGCATCATGGCGATTTGTCATTGATACAAATGATATGACGTTAGGGTATCATACTGTTGGACCTGGGCAGTCGGGGCATTTTAAAAGTGAATGGTATCATGATCAAATGGATGATTGGGTCGAAGGGAATTACCATGAAACAAATATAGCCAGTAGTGAAGGGGAAGAATTGAAGCTAATTCCAACCGAATGATTTGGAATAATAACTTAATAATTTTGTACATCCCTTTCAAAAAAGTTTCGGCAATGCTATGATAATGTTTCGGAATTACTATTAAATGATTTTTTAGGATTAGGTGATTACTATCGCTGAACTAAGCGGAATTTTACCAGCTGTCAGGGAGATGAAGGATTTTGAAAAACTACTTGACAGCAATCATGACTATATTATTTTTTTAGAATCGCGACTTTCGCAAATTAAGTCACTTGTGTCATATGCTAAACGATCGAATAAAAAAGTACTTGTGCATGCTGATTTAATTCAAGGATTAAAAACAGACGAATATGGAATTGAGTTTATTTTCCGAGAAATAAAGCCTGATGGGATTATATCAACGAGAGGTAATGTAATTTCTATGGCGAAACAACATCATATTTTAGCTATTCAGCGAATGTTTGCGGTGGATTCCCATGCATTGGAAAATACGATTCATATCGTTAATCGGGTGAAACCAGACTATATTGAGATCATGCCAGGTATAGTTCCAACGCTAATTACAGAAATTTACGAGCGGACAGAAACACCTATCATCGCTGGTGGTTTGATTAGAACAGATGAAGACGTCCAATTGGCTTATGGTGCAGGAGCAAAGGCGATATCAACATCCGATATCGAGTTGTGGGGGCTATAACAGCCTCCTGTTTTTTTGTCTACCTGTGCAGGGGGAATATCGGCGCGAGAGCGAGAACTTCGGCACGAGCGGGAAAACATCGGCGCGAGAGCAGAAACATCGGCTCGAGAACGAGAACATCGGCGCGAGAACGAAAACATCGTCCCGAGAGCGAGAACATCAGCGCGAGAACGAAAACATCGTCCCGAGAGCGAGAACATCGGCGCGAGAACGAAAACATCGTCCCGAGAGCGAGAACATCGGCGCGAGCGGGAAAACATCGGCGCGAGAATGGAAACATCGGCTCGAGAGCGAGAACATCAGCGCGAGCGGGAAAACATCGGCTCGAGAACGAAAACATCGTCCCGAGAGCAGAAACATCAACCGGAAAGCAAGAACATCAACCCGAGAACGAAAACATCATCAAAGCAAAAAGACACTGCTCTTGTTACAGGGCAGTGTCCATCTTAATTACAGTGCTTTATCATCCACGGATTCCAGCCATTCCTCAATTGTATCAACGACAGATTCAACGCAACCTTCCTCAAATGGGGAGCGTAAATTTGCTGCCTCAACTAGGCCGAGGAATGATTTGGACCCGCCCAGTTTACATAAATGAAGGTAGTCTTTCCATGCTTCTTCATGGTTTTCCCGTGATCGTTTCCAAAATTGGAATGCACAAATCTGGGCCAGGGTGTAATCAATGTAATAAAACGGTACTTCGTAAATATGTCCTTGACGTTGCCAAAAACCACCAGCTTCCAAATAGGTATTGCCATCATAGTCACGATGTGGGAGATAGGTTTGTTCAAGTTTCTTCCACGCTTGTTTCCTTTCTTCTGGTGTCCATTCCGGATTTTCATAAACGAGGTGTTGGAATTCATCAACCGCAACACCATATGGCAAGAATTCGAGTCCGCCAGCCAGATGCGAATATTTGTATTTATCTGTATCCTCTTTGAAGAACAGCTCCATCCATGGCCAGGTGAAAAATTCCATGCTCATGGAATGTATTTCTGCCGCTTCGGAAGTTGGAATCAAATATTCCGGAATACCAATGTTTCGGCTGGAGTAAAATTGAAAGGCATGTCCAGCTTCATGCGTCAGTACATCAATATCACCAGACGTTCCATTGAAGTTCGCGAAAATGAATGGTGACTGGTAATCTTCAATGAATGTACAGTATCCCCCAGCCTCTTTCCCTTTTTTCGCTTCCAGATCCATCAAGTTCCGATCGAGCATATAGTCAAAGAATTCCTTTGTTTCAGTTGATAACTCTTTATACATTTTCTTACCGTTTTCAATAATCCATTCCGGCTTTCCCTTTGGTTGTGCGTTTCCACTGCTGAATTCGAGGGCTTCATCGTAATATTTCAGTGAATCGACACCAATCCGTTCTGCCTGTTTTTTATATAGCTTACTCACTAGTGGAACAATCGAATCGCGTATCTGTTTGCGAAACACATTTACCATCTCTGCATCATAGTCGACCCTTTGCATTCGTAAATAGCCGACCTCCACAAAGTTTTTGTAACCAAGTGTTGTTGCTATTTCATGACGGACTTTTACAAGTTGATCATAAATATCATCGAACTTTGATGCATTATTATCGAAAAATCCTGCACTTGCTTCGATAGCTTGCTTGCGAACTGTGCGATCCTTGCTTTGAGCAAACGGACCGAGCTGTGCCAGTGTGTATATCTCCCCTTGGAATTCTACTTCTGCTGAGGCAACTAGCTTTGAATACTCCGATATAAGCCTGTTTTCCTTTTGTAATAGGGAAATGATTTCTGGTGAAAAAGATTTAATTTCACAATCAGCAAGTTGAAAGAGCTGTGAACCCCATTGTTGCTCAAGTTCATCTCGATATGGCGATTGAACTAGAGCTTGGTAAAAAGTGGTGTTTAGCGCTCTTATTTCCGGTTCCATATCATCGAAAAAGTCGCGTTCCTTTTGATAAAATTCATCATTTGTGTCAATGGACGCCCGAATGTACACTAAATTAAACAGTGTCGATAATCTGTCCCGAAATGCATTGATCGCTTTAATTGCTTTGTTGGCTTCATCAAGGGAAGCAGCCGATTTAAATGTGTGAAGTAAATCAGCAAATGAATCCTTTTCCTTCTGTAAATCTGGCCGTTCATATGTAAATTCCTCAAACGTCTGCATGCAAATCCTCCTTTTAGTATTGTAATAATTCGACAAAAATGTACGGATTCCTGCTTTTTCTAGGATTTAATCGATAATAGGAATGACACTTGTTATAATGAAACTATTCTACAGAAAAGTGTGTTTCCATAAGGTCGCCGTTTAACATTCGGTGATTTTTTGAATAACCGCTAGAAGGAGATAAAAATGAAACCAAAATTTGAAGTAACCAAAGAGCGAAAAGAGGAAATGGTTGGGTTAATTAAGGGATACTTTGAGAAAGAGCGTGATGAGCAGATTGGTGATTTAGCCGCAATGCTGCTGTTAGAGTTTTTCATAGAGGAACTTGCACCTACATTCTACAATATCGGGGTTGAAGATTGTCATGCATATATGACGGAGAAACTAGACGATATATTTGAGATTCAGAAGTAGAAAGGATACGGATAAAAATGACAATTGATGGACGGTATCGAAAAAATATTCAGGCGGGATTAGAAGTTAAGATCGTGCTGAAAAAAGACCAACGCACAGGCAAGACGACAAGTGGTGTGGTCAAGGACATCCTTACAAATTCGGATTTTCATCCACACGGCATTAAAGTTCGTTTGCAAGACGGACAGGTTGGGAGAATAACGGAGGGATACAATTGATCAATCAGTATATGGATAAAATCAAACAATTAATAGATACGGTAGAAAAAGAAGAAACAACAGCAATGCATGAAGCAGCAGAGAAAATTGCTGATGCAATTCAAACTGGTGGAGTAATCCACTTATTTGGCTGTGGTCATTCAAATATGTTAGCAGAAGAGGTTTATTATCGTGCTGGTGGATTAGTACCAGTCCATCCGATTTTGCATGAACCGCTTATGTTGCATGAGGGTGCATTGCGATCATCGGAACTCGAACGGAAACGTAATTATGCGGAGGAATTTATTAATCGAGAAGACATTCGTAAAGATGACGTGCTTTTTGCTCTTTCAACATCAGGAAGAAATCCAGTACCAATTGATGTTGCACATTTTGCTAAAGAGAAAGGTGCCTACGTGGTTGCAATCACATCCGTGGAATATTCATCGAACCAACCATCACGTCATGAAAGTGGAAAGCATTTGTTTGAAGCGGTCGATCTTGTCATTGATAGTCATGCACCAACAGGGGATGCAATGCTTTCTCATGAAAAAGTAAAGGTCAACTTTTCACCAAGCTCAACAGTAATTGGTGCAACGATATTGAATGCAGTTTTTGCAGAGTCAATTGCAATTATGGCTGAGAATGGTTTTGAGCCACCTGTATTTTTGAGTGGCAATATTGACGGAGCAGATGAGCATAACCAAAAGTTGATTGCGGAATATGGGGATAGGGTGAAGTTGTAGAATGCTTATTTCATAAAGGAAAGGAGCCTCATGATGAATATCGTTATTGCACCCGATTCATTTAAAGGGAGTTTAACTTCTACACAGGCATCAACTATTATGAAAAAAGCTGTTTTAGATGTACTACATAATTGCGACATACAACTAAAACCGATGGCAGATGGAGGAGAAGGGACACTTGATTCATTGCTATCATCGCCAAACAGTGAACGGGTTTCAATAAGCTGTATGGGTCCATTAGGTGAAAGAATAAACACGTCTTACGGTATAGTAAACAAGGCAACTGCGATTATTGAATGTGCAAAGATTGTAGGCTTGACACAAGTCCCAGAAGCAAAGCGCAACCCTGACATTACAACATCTTATGGAATAGGCCAGGTAATAATTGATGCTCTAGACAAAGGATGCACATCGATCGTTGTGGGATTGGGTGGAAGTGCAACAAATGACGGTGGGTTAGGCATGCTTCAAGCTCTGGGAATGAAGGTGTTAGATAAATATGGCGTGGAAGTCGGTCCGTATGAGCGCGATTTGTTTGCTGTTTCTGATGTTTGTTTAACGGGTTTGGATACACGATTAGCATCCGTTAATATTATGGCAGCTTGTGACGTTGATAATCCGTTATGTGGAACGAAAGGAGCAAGTGTAATTTATGGTCCGCAAAAAGGTGCAACAGCAAATCAAGTCACCCAATATGACCGGGCTTTAAACAAATATGGGGATCTAATTGAGGAAAAAGTAAACAAATCATATAAAGATGTGCCTGGATCAGGGGCTGCTGGTGGGTTAGGTTTTGCATTATTAGCAATTGATGCAGACTTGGTATCTGGTTCAAATTTGATAGCTGATGCAGTGAATTTAGAAGAATCCATAAACCATGCTGGTCTTGTTTTAACTGGTGAAGGGCAAAGTGATGAACAAACATTATACGGGAAAGTCCCCGGCTATGTGGCTGATCTTGCTGTGAAAAATAATGTGCCAGTGATATTAATTTCCGGAAGCATCGTAGGCGAAGTGAATATTCTCTTGGAAAAATTCACAGGCTGTTTTTCGATTATACAAAAACCATTATCTTTGAAAGAATGTATGAGGCATGCTGACACTTTATTATTTGGGCAAACAAAGCAAGTGATTCATTTGATTCATTCTCTTGGGTACTTTGACAAAATGAACAAATAACTTTGATGGATATTCTTCCCCCAACTGATACATCCTAACCTTATGAGATTATTTATTGCAAAGGTAGGTCATTAGGGATGAATATTGCAAACATAATGACAATCATTGGGTTTGTTGCTGTCGTTGTTGTATTGCTTGTGTTAATAATTGTGGGCTTATATGTGTTTTTTGTAGACCGGTCACAAAAGCAGCATCCAGTTCTCCGTAATTATCCAGTAGTCGGAAGAGTTCGATACTTTTTTGAAAAAATAGGTCCGGAATTGCGTCAGTATTTTTTCAACAATGATAACGAAGGGAAGCCTTTTTCACGTCGGGATTACCAGCATATTGTGAAAAAGGCGAAATACAAACGAGATGTTATCGGGTTTGGATCGCAACGTGATTTTGATGCAGCCGGCTTTTATGTGCGAAATTCAATGTTTCCGAAGCTAACAGAAGAATTGAAGATGGATGAGGAAACAAAAGTAACAACAAATCGCTATTTACTATTAAAAGATCCGCTATTCACCGAAAGAAAAGAAGAACTGGAAAAGCATGAATCATCAGCTTATTTGTTACGGGATGAAGATGCAGTTGTAATTGGAGAAAATACAAAGCACCCGTTTGTAGCAAAGGGTTTAATTGGTATGTCGGCCATGAGTTATGGTTCACTTGGTGACAAAGCAATCACAGCTCTTTCTGAAGGATTGGGGATTGCGAAAGGGACATGGATGAATACTGGAGAAGGAGGGCTTTCCGATTATCATTTAAAAGGTGGCGTCGATATTATCATGCAAATTGGCCCTGGTTTATTTGGTGTGAGGGAAAAAGACGGTACATTTGATTGGGATGAATTGCTGGAGAAAAGCAAAATCCCGCAAGTAAAGGCATTTGAATTAAAATTAGCCCAAGGAGCCAAAACGCGTGGTGGTCACATTGATGGGGAAAAAGTTACCGAAGAAATAGCACGAATACGCAGAGTGGAACCATTTAAATCAATTGATAGTCCAAATCGGTTTACGGAATATAGTGATATTCCATCATTGTTTGGCTTTATTGAAAAAATTCGTGAACATACTGGGAAGCCTGTTGGAATGAAAATTGTGATTGGAAGCCCCGGTGAAGCAGAAGAGCTTGCAAAACATATAAAAGATCTAGGAAAAAGCCCGGACTTCATTACAGTAGATGGTGGAGAAGGCGGAACAGGTGCTTCATATCAAGAACTCACGGATAGTGTTGGATTGCCAATTAGATCTGCCCTTCCATTAGTCCATGAAGCATTACTAAAATATGGTGTTCGTGATCAGGTGAAATTGATTGCATCTGGTAAACTATTTTCCCCGGATCGTGTAGCAATTGCCCTTTCGATGGGTGCTGATCTGTGTAATATTGCACGAGGGTTTATGATCACGGTTGGCTGTATTCAGACGTTAAAATGTGCGTCCAATATATGTCCGGTAGGGGTAGCAACGACAGATCCTGAACTACAAAAGGCACTTGTTATTGATGAAAAGAAATGGCGAACAGCGAATTACGTCATTACGATGCGAAAGGGATTGTTCCGAATTGCCGCAGCAGCAGGTCTAGATTCACCAGTGAAGTTTGATCGGGAACATGTTGTATATAAAGATGAAAAGGGAAATGTTCAAGCATGGTAAATGCATATAAAAAAGAGTAACGCAAGCTATATATATAGCTTGCGTTTTCCAGTTTGCATGTGCATACTGAATGACAAACACGGACGTATTCGTTAAATTTCTGTCGCTGCTGCTTCTGAATGTCGTTTTCTTTCTGACGCTTCAACGACGACACTAGCTGATGCGTCCCCAATAATGTTAACTGATGTTCGAAACATGTCAAGAATTCGATCAATACCTGCAACGAGTGCAATTCCTTCAAGCGGCAAATTAACGGCAGCAAGAGCCATCGTCAGCATAATTAATCCTGCCCCAGGTACACCTGCAGTACCAATGGAAGCGAGTGTGCCAATTAATGCTACCGTCAAGATTTGGGCAAAAGTAAGGTCAATGCCGAAATATTGAGCAACGAAGACAACGGCAATTCCTTGATAAATTGCCGTTCCATCCATGTTTATTGTTGCACCTAACGGCAAGATAAAACTGCTCGTTTCTTTGGATACCCCTAGATTTTCTTGCGTATTTTTCATGGTAACAGGTAATGTCCCAGAACTGCTACACGTACTAAATGCGACTGCTGCAGCTGGAAAAATTCCTTTTAAAAATTCGATTGGATTCATTTTTCCAAGTGATTTTACCGCGATCGAATACACGACTGCTACATGAACGATACAAGCAACGATAAGTGCGAGTATTAATTTGATTAAAGGTAGCAGAACAGAAGCACCATATTCACCAACAACAGGTGCTAGCAAACCAAAGATTCCGATTGGTACCAATGTCATAATGACTCCTGTGATTTTATACATGACTTCGGCAAATCCGTCAAAAAAGCGTTGAACAGGAGCAGCAGTTTCCCCGACTAATTTGATACCAATGCCAACAAATATAGCAAAAAAGATGATCTGAAGAACATTACCGGTAGCTAATGCCTCGATTGGGTTTAGTGGAATAATATTTAGAATTGTTTGCACAACACCTTCTGTTTCATTTGCTGAAACAGATTCCTCTGCAACCTGTAGATTCATGCCCGTTCCTGGTGAAATGATAAATCCAACAAGTAAGCCGATAGATATGGCGATGAAGCTTGTAGCTAGATAGTAAGATATTGTTTTACCACCTAAGCGGCCCAGCTTCTTAATGTCGCCAGCACTTGTTACCCCAACGATAATGGTTGATAAAATTAATGGAACAATAATAAATTTAATGAGCCGTAAAAATAAATCCCCAAGCGGTTGCACGTACACCGTTTTTTCACCAAAAATCAAACCAACAATAATTGCCAAAATAAAAGCACCAACAATTTGCCATATGAAGCTCTTTTTCATGGAATCCTCCTCTCCATAAATGCGATTTATACCAACTTTTCACCTCCTTTTCATTAAAGTATTCATCATGGTTTTGGAAAATTCCAATTATTGAAGGCTGGTTTCTACTATTAATTTGTAATTCAAAAGGGGACTGGTACTTAAGCGGAATAACTAGCTATTCATGTCGGATTTTGAGATAATTTAAATTGCTGGAAAGGGTAGAAATGGGGGATTATAGTGAACGTTTGTATTTTATCTGTGACCCGAGTTGGAGAATATTTCAGTATTGCCGGAATAAGTACACAGGGTGAGTGGGTAAGACCGATTTCTGATGGGTCTACAGCACCTTTTTGGGATGATACACATTTAAGATTTGATACGGGCTTTGGTTTTATCAGACACGGAGATATCATTGAATTTCAAGAGAAAAAACCAGAAGAACATCAGCATTTATATGGTGAGGATTATATCGTTGTTTCGGGTGGCATGACATTGAAAAAACGGCTTTCAAATGCCAATTTGCTTTGGTTTTTGGAAGAAGTGGTCGAGTCACAGGCGGAATTTGAGGATACGGTAAATAAACGTCAAAGAAGTTTGTGTATTGTGAAGGTGGATCGGATGGTACCTTATTTGTCTGAAGAATCTGGGGGGATTCCCGTACCTAAAATAGCACTAACAAATTTTGAATATCACCTACTTAATCCAACGATAAATGCAAGTAATTTCGCTGTAACGGATATCAAATGGAACAAGCTTATTCAGCAAGATTTAATTGGTGATCACGTTAATTATAACGAGCTTTATATTGTTATAGGATTAGAACCATCAGGCGATCAACTAGGGATGGATGAGCCTCATATTATTGGCGTCCTGACAGATCCAGAAATTGATTTGCCTAACTCATATCCATATTGATCTGGATAAAAAAATAACCACTTCCTTTGAAAGTGGTTATTTTCATCATTATTTGAGATAGGTGGAGCCATTACGCTGCTCAATTTTACCATCTTTCATCAGTTTACCTAATGCCCGTTTAAATGCAGCCTTGCTTATATTAAAGGTTCCCCGAATGTCTTCAGGATCACTTTTGTCACTGAATGGAATAACACCATTGCTGTCCGTTAAATGTGCTAAAATTGCTTCGGCGTCTTCAGTCATACCGTGTTGCTTCAATGGTCTTAGCGAGATATTTAATGTACCATCTGCTTTTACCTCAATTACACGTCCATTAACCCATTCTCCGAGCCGTGGTTCTTCTTTTCGCTCTGTGTGGTGAATGAATCCGCGGTAGCCTTCTTCTGTAATAATTACTGTTCCTTCTTTACTGGTGTGATACACACGCCCATTAATCGGTGCGTTTAAGACATTATCCGGGGCAAGCTCCCATTCCCGAGCAAAAACACCTTCTGTTGCTGGAATTGCAAGTAATCGCCCTTTACGATCTTTACCTAACGTAACATAAAGCATATCGCCTACTACAGGCCAAGCACTTTCGAATAATGGTAAATCATCTTTAGAGATTAGTATTTCTTTGGCAATACCAACCGTTACAAATGCCCCTAGGTTGGGGATTACTTCGACAACTTCAACCCAGTCATAGGTGTCCATTTGAACGGACGGTAACTGAGTAGTGGCAACAGTTTGTCCCTTTTTATCCTGGTACAAAAACACATCGATTTCCTGGTCAGGTTCGAGTTCTGTTTCTGTTTCGTTATGATGTAACAATGCCTCTTCTGTATTCTTTTTTAAGACATAGCCAGTGTCAATTTTTCGTAGAACTGTCATCGTTTGGATCGTGCCAATAGGTAATGTGTTCATCGTCGTAAAACCTACTTTCTTTTAATTTTATATAAAGTTATTTTTTGGTTTATGTATTGGAAAAGGGGTACCCTCATTGTTAAGAGTACCCCTTTGATTACTAAAGTAACACATAAGATTTACATTTTTTATTTTTAGCCTGAAAACATTCAGGTGGGTTTCTTGTTTGGAATTTTAATATATACCCATTTTTTACTTGAGTGAGAAATCTCATATATACTCGAGTTTCACTCATACCGCGGTCTATGTTCCACTGGGTGTTTTCTAACTTAAGCAACGTCAGCCCTACCTGCTCTAACGTCCTTGCGACCCCTTAGTCGCGCCAGTGTGAATAAGCATCTGCAAAAACATGACGTAGAATGCCAGAAATACTTATTTGTTACTTCATTTCGTTAACTAAACTATAATCTCATGTTTTTGCTGTTCTGTCAACACCCAATAAAAAATAATCAGTTAATAGATTTTTTCTTCCGTGATCTCATGATTTTTATTCAAAATAATAACTTTGCTAGGTTTGTTATCTTTGGCCAATTGTTCTGCTTTCTCAATGGCATCGTCTTTTGCAATATATTCATCTGTTGGTGCCACATCCTCTAACTTAACATACCAACCTGTAACATCTTTGTTTGGTGCAACACTAAATTTTTTCACTGTAAAACTCCTTTATCTCTAATGTTATTTATCTTTTCCCGGTGACTGCTATAATAAAACTACCAATAATATAAAGGAGATTTGTTATGCAGAACAGAATCGCCGTACATGGTGCAATCGATCAGGAAACCCGGTGCCGCCATTATCATGGGGAGAATGATCGGATTGCGATAAAATTTTATTGCTGTGGGGAGTATTTTGCTTGTTATAAATGTCATGCTGAACACGGATGTGGTAGCACAAAAGTTTGGCCAAGGGAAAAGTTTGATCAAACTGCCATTTTGTGTGGAAATTGTGGGACAGAGATAACAATTAATGCTTATTTAAAGGGTGGAGCAACATGTTCAAAATGCGGTGCGAATTTCAATCCCGGGTGTTCGCTGCATCACCATTTATATTTTGGAACGTAATTTCTAGTGACTTAAAGTGCGTGTACAAAAAGTTGCCAAATTGGAAGAAAGGTCGACTAAGAACGTCACGTCAAAAGCCAACGAAGAGATTCGCCGCTTATTATTTGGTGACTTTTTGAACAACCTCTTAAATCGAATTACTTGAAATGGTAGAATAAATTAGTATTAAATTAATATGGAGCCTTATTTTTAGGAATGGGGAGGGAAAATTTTAATGGCTTTTGTTATATTAGAACCATGTGGCAAAGAAAAATCGGCAGAATGTGTCAGTGTTTGCCCTGTTGATTGTATAGAAGAAGGACCAGATCAATTCTATATTGATCCAGATGTTTGTATTGACTGTGGAGCATGTAAAGCAGTATGCCCAGTCGATGCGATTGAAGAGGAGTATGACCTCACAGCAGATCAGGAAGTTTATTTGGATAAAGCGGAAAATTTCTTTAGGAAATAGATCCAGCAGGCTCAAGTTCTATACGAAACTTGAGCCTGCTTCGATTTCTGTACATAGCTAAGAAATTATAAAATAAACGGACGCTTCCGCTTTTCTTAATATAGAGGTTATTTAAAAGTTGTGGCAAATAGAATTCCTTGAAAAATTATTTATTACTCCAGTTTCGACAAATGGTTGAGCCATTTTGTCGCTCTTATTATTAATTTGGCACTTTTTGAACACGCTCATATATGGTAAAGTTAATAGAGAAAATAGAAAATTAACAGACACCAACGATTTTGGGAGGAGAGAAAGAATGGCTAGTCAAAAAGACGAACTAGACCAGGTTACAGGAAGTAAGCGCATACAAAAATTAGAGTTCAGGTTAGGGGCATTCGGAGCAGCCGTGCCACTAATATTTTTCGTCGTTTGGGCAATTACGACAAGTGTATTAAAACTTTCATCCGAAATAGGACTTGTGATGGGGGCATTGATTGGCCTAACGCTTGGTTTATTTTTTAGTAAAAGTAAGTGGGGCGATTACGCACAAGGGTTGTTTGACGGTTTAGCGCAACCGGTAGGAGTTGTAGCAATAGTTGCCTGGTTTTACGCTGGGATGTTCGCGCAAATTTTACAAGTTGGCGGGTTGGTAGAAGGGCTTGTCTGGCTTGGCGGTGTTTCTGGTGTTGAAGGTGGATTATTCGTTGCCATGACATTTCTATTGGCAGGAGTGTTTTCTACAGCAGTTGGAACTGGGTATGGCACAACGGTTGCATTTTGTACTTTAATGTACCCGGCTGGTATTGCTGTTGGTGGAGACCCGACAATGTTATTTGCAGCGATTTTAGCTGGTGCTGTATTCGGTGATAACCTTGCACCAGTTTCTGATACAACGATTGTTTCTGCTACAACACAAGAAGCCGATGTTCCGGGAGTTGTCCGTAGCCGGTTTAAATATTCGATTATGGCAGCAGTTCCAACCGTTATTTTATTTGCGATATTTGGTGGTGGTGGAGACACATCAATTGCCAATCAAGGTGCATTAGATGCGATGATGGATTCTACTAACCCAAGGGGACTCATCATGCTTGTTCCATTTGCGATTGTACTCATTTTAGCATTATCGGGACATCATTTAGTAACCTCGTTAACATGGGGGATTCTTGTATCGATACCAATCATTGTTTTCATGAACTTGGGTGATTTTGCTGATATTATCAGTTTTGATAAAGATAGTGAGACAGTTATTACCGGTGCACTTGTTGATGGTGTCATGGGATATATGAACATGGCGATTTTAATATTACTCATTGTTGCTGCAGCCCACTTATTAAAACTTGGTGGGACAATGGATGCAGTTACTGGCGCCATGGTAAAATGGATAAAAAATTCGATTCGCCGTGCAGAGCTTGCAATGTGGGCGATTGTCGCATTGCTTAATAGTGCAATTACAATTAACACTGCTGCAGAAATTGCTGCGGCTCCATTCGTGAAGGAACTTGGTGATAAATATAAAATTCACCGGTACCGCCGGGCAAATATGCTCGATGCGATAACATCGGCACTTGGATATATTTTTCCATGGGGAGCACCATTACTCCTTGGCTGGTCAACCATTAAAATGATGCAAGATACGTATGATTGGTTGCCAATTGTATCTCCTACTTCTGTTTTCCCGTTCGTATTCCAAGGCTGGTTCTTAGTTATCGTTATGCTGATTGCTGCGATTACAAGCTGGGGATTGCGATATGAAGGAAAAAATGGGGAAGAGTTAAAAGAACAACCGCGCGATTAAATAGGAAAATTCATGCTCGAACAAAGGCTGGACAAGTCTTTGTTCGAGCATTTCTATTATACGGGTCGCGCTAACCCAACCGAAAACCAATTATGCTACATGCCTTCATTAGTTTCAACTCTCATAAGGATATTCCAACCTTAAAAAAGATTCTTATTTTATTGTTTTCTTTTGCCGTCATTTTGGGTATTAATGGGTATACACCAATGAAAGGGTGAAAAGATGTTACGTACAATTTTAATGATAATCGGTGCAATTGTAGTTATTGGCTGGATTATTTCGCTCTTATAAAAACTTTAGAACTCATCAGATGGGATGTTCTACCCATTTGGTAACTTTTATCGCCTTAATACCAGTAACAGTGCTGTGGGGCCACTTTCTGACTACTGTTCCTGGCAGGACGAGGAAAGCTTCGGCGGCATTACATAGCACGTAGTAATGCATTTTCAGGGAATCTACGTGATTGTTTATTCCAAATAGATAAATAAAGGCAACTTTATCGCAACATGTTGGAAATTCCTAGTGCGATTAACAAAAATGGCGGTAGTAATGTCAATTTTTTCATCCATTTGCTATTGGATAGAAATAACCCAATATTGATACCGCAGAATACGAATAATCCACTCATGAAGGCAATTAAAGAAGCTGTTAATAAGGGGGAGTAACCTAACATTGCTGCACCTAATCCGGCGGCAAATGCATCAAGGGCAAGGGCGAACCCTAGTAATACAGCTTCACGGACTGAAATAACTCCTGATTGATCTAAGTCTGCATACCGAGGTTCTTTTAACACAGATTTGAACTGATCAAGCTGTGATTTACTTTTTGATGATGCATATGTTGTGTCATTTTTTTTTGCCGTGACCATTTTCCATAGTGTAAACAGACCTATGGCTATCAAGATGACCCCACCAATTATTTTGGCAGTGAAGGCAGAAATAATCGAACTAAGCACACTTCCGACTGTCATTGATAATAAGACAATGATACCAGAGCATAACATAATAATGCATAAAGCGATCAGTGGTACACGAATACGGCGCATTCCATAAGCAACCCCTACCCCAAAGCCATCAAGACTTACCGCGATAACTAAGAAGAACAACCCTGTATAAAACAGCACATCTATCAGATCCTTTACTATCTTTCTAGAATACAGTGTATGGATAAATGAGGTGGATGTGATCATAAATTGCATCAAGCCAACATTTTGGGCGCAAGTTAGTAGTATGTTTACACTTCACTGGAAGGAGTTTCATAAATTAAACAAAATTTTTTGACTTTAACCTTTTAAATGCTGGCTTTAAGGCGTATATTAGACCTACATATAATTGTACGTAAATATTAGAAAGGGGTTGTCCATTTATGTTGCAATGTCGTGACGAAGTGTTAACGATTACAAAACAGTTAGTGAGTATTGAAAGTGTGGTAAACACACATGGAGAAAAGGTAATTGCACATTCCCTTTACACGTTGATTACGTCTTTTCGTTATTTTACGGAAAATCCATCAAACGTAACTATTGAGCAAACGACCAATGATTATTTGGAACGATATAACGTTATGGCGTTTGTTAAAGGTACAAAAGGAAATAGCAATCGCACCGTGATCTTGTTGGGGCATATGGATACGGTAGGGGTTGATGATTTTAATCAATTAAAAGGTTATGCCACCTCTCCTGAAGAATGGATGGAAAAATTAAAAGATGAGGATCTGCCACTTTCAACAAGGAACCAATTGGAATCAGGGGATTGGTTGTTCGGTAGAGGTGTGCTTGATATGAAAAGCGGTGTGGCCAGTCATCTTTATCTGTTAAAGTACTATTCTGAGCATCCAGAGGAATTAGAAGGAAATATTGTTTTTGTGTCTGAATGTGATGAAGAAGATGGTTCACACGGCATATTATCCGCATTGAAAACGTTGAAAAGTTGGAAACAGGAGCACCAATTTGATTATGTTGCTTGTATTAATGCTGACTTTGTTTCCCCAAGGTATGAAGGGGATGTAAATCGGTATGTTTATAAAGGAACGGCAGGTAAATTATTGCCATCGTTTTTTATTACGGGGGCGGAAACCCATGTCGGATCTTGCTTTGAAGGGTTTGATCCAAATTATTTGGCTGCAGAACTGACGAAACAAATTAATTATAATCCAGATCTTTGCAATGAGGCGAGGGGAGAAACAACAGTACCTCCCGTTGCATTGAGACAAATGGATTTAAAACCAACGTATAACGTACAGACAGCACTATCTGCATATACGTATTATAACTTTTTCATCCATTCCTGGTCACCGAAAGAAGTACTGGAAAAATTAAGGGAACAGGCACATATTGCTTTCACAAACGCACTTGCATCATTTGATCAACGCCATCGCCAGTTTTCTTTGCAAAGTAACCAGCCGTTTCATGAATTGCCATGGCAGCCACGTGTTTTTTTGTATGAGGAAATGGAGAAATTACTGATACAGGTCCATGGGAAAAAATTTATTCAGCATATGAATGCGTTTAAGCAAGGATTAATGGAAGATGAAACACTTGATACAAGAATGTTTGCTGCTCGGGTCGTCGAGGAAACTTGGAAATGGATGGAGGACAAAAGCCCGACCATTATCCTGTTTTATTCATCATTATATTCGCCAAGAGTTGAAATAACCGGAGATACTGATAACGAATGTGTTTTGATTGATGCGCTTGATGAAGCAGTTCAACAAATACAACCATACTATGACTATCCGATCGTTACGAAAAATTTCTTTCCGTATATTTCGGATATGAGTTTTATTGCGTTAAGTGATAAGCCGGAAGAAATTGAGGCAGTAATAAGTAACAATCCTAGCTGGGGAACGAAACATTATGTCGAATACCAGGATATTCGCGATTTAAATGTTCCGGTGATTAATATTGGTCCATATGGAATTGATGCCCACAAAAAATTGGAGCGGATGGAGATGACCTACTCTCTTGAAATAGTCCCCAATTTGATTCATACAGTTATCCGGGGTGTGTTAGGTTGAGAAATCTAATATTTTGAAATTGTGCCGGGGTGAGGCGCACGAGTTCGGCCGAAACCTGTGTGACAGCCACTTTTAAAGTATGATTAAATTTTACTGTTTTGTCGTATTAAGCCGTAAAGTTGACATGTGATGGGTGGTGTTTTATAGTTGATTTTACCAAGGGAAACATTTATGTGTTTGGCGAATATAGTGGTGGATGAGCACATATAAAGGAGTGAACCAACATCATGATTGATTATTTTCTAGAATTGAATATTGTGGTTCAGGTTACAATTGCAACACTGTTTACATGGGGAATGACAGCACTTGGGGCTGCAGTTGTTTTTACGAGTAAAAATATGAATCAAAAATTTCTTGATGGCATGCTAGGCTTTGCTGGTGGGGTTATGATTGCAGCGAGCTTTTGGTCATTGTTGGCACCGGCGTTGGAAATGGCTGAAGATGGACCATTGCCAGGCTGGATTCCTGCTGCAATTGGATTTTTGCTAGGTGGACTTTTTCTTTGGGGCGTTGATAAAGTTATCCCTCATTTACATCCACCGGAACCAATGGAAAGCGCAGAGGGTATTCATCCGGAGAAGAAAAAACGGAGTACATTGCTTGTGTTTGCGATTACGTTACACAACATTCCAGAGGGGCTGGCGGTTGGTGTAGCATTTGGTGCGGTAATGGCTGGCTTTGACTCGGCATCGTTGGCCAGCGCAGTCGCTTTAACAATTGGGATAGGGATTCAGAACTTCCCTGAAGGTGTAGCTGTTTCCATGCCATTGCGACGAGATGGGATGTCGCGCAAGAAGAGCTTTATGTATGGACAGTTTTCCGGTATGGTTGAGCCAATATCAGCTATCATTGGTGTGCTGGCAGTTTCTTTTATTCAGCCATTATTACCGTATGCATTAAGTTTTGCAGCGGGTGCGATGATTTTCGTTGTAGCGGAGGAAGTTATTCCAGGCTCACAAGAGGAAGGAAACAAAGATTTAGCATCATTAGCACTAATGATCGGATTTACCGTGATGATGATATTGGATGTTGCCTTAGGATGAGCGAAGCATGGGCTCATCCTTTTTGCGTTGATATGGTAAACTAGTATAATAGGATGTTCAAAAAGTCACTAAATGATAAACGGCGAATCTCTTCGTTGACGGCAAAGGAACTTCTACTAAACCCGCCCACGTCAATAGCCAACGCAGAAGTCAGCACGTCCTGTGCAAGTCCGGTCCTCAAGACTTCGCCGCCTCGATCTTCTTGTTTCTAATTTACCGACTTTTTGAACACATATAATACCTACTGAGTTTTAAAAGAGAGGATTTTATTTACATGAGCAAAACAGTCGTATTAGCAGAAAAGCCGTCTGTTGGCAGAGATATTGCTAGAGTACTTCATTGTACGAAAAAAGGGAATGGCTACATGGAAGGTTCGACCCATATTGTAACATGGGCATTAGGGCATTTGGTGACGCTTGCCGATCCGGAAGTGTATGACGATAAATATAAAACATGGAAGCTTGATGATTTACCAATGCTCCCCAATCATCTGAAATTGGTCGTGATGAAAAAAACGGGTAAACAATTTAATGCAGTTAAAACCCAAATGACCCGTAAAGACGTAGGGGAAATTGTGATTGCAACTGACGCTGGGCGCGAGGGGGAACTTGTTGCCCGCTGGATTATCGAAAAGGCACGTGTGAACAAGCCGGTGAAACGACTGTGGATTTCATCGGTGACAGATAAAGCAATTCGTGACGGATTCAAACATCTAAAGCCAGGCCGTAACTATGAAAACTTATATGATGCGGCTGTAGCTCGATCGGAAGCGGATTGGTATGTTGGATTGAACGCAACGCGAGCATTGACAACGAAATTTAACGCACAATTGTCTAGTGGGCGTGTGCAAACACCAACACTGGCGATGATTGCAGCAAGGGAAAAAGAAATTCAGTCGTTTAAACCGGAGAAGTTTTATGGAATTGAAGCAAAAACAATGAAAGGTTTTAAACTAACTTGGCAAGACAGGAAGAATAATAGCAGCCGGACTTTTTCAAAAGAGAAAGCAGAAAGTTTGCTAGTAGAATTGAAAAATAAACCGGCAACAGTTGTTAATGTTGATAAGTCGTACAAAAAGAAATATGCACCACAATTATACGACTTAACCGAATTACAACGGGATGCAAACCGGATTTTTAATTTTTCCGGAAAACAAACATTGTCCCTTATGCAAAAATTATATGAGCAGCATAAAGTGTTGACCTATCCACGGACGGACTCACGGGTGATTTCGACGGACATTGTTCCTACATTGAAAGATCGTGTCAAAGCATGTGGGGTTGATCAATATGCCAAGGCTGCAGGTAAAGTGTTAAAACGTGATTTGAAGTTATCCAAATCTGTAGTTGATAATGCGAAGGTTTCGGATCACCATGCCATTATCCCAACCGAACAGTCAGTCATGTTAGCTGATCTAAATGACAAGGAACGAAAAATATATGATCTAGTAGTGAAACGATTTTTGGCAGTATTGTCAGACCCATATGAATATGAGCAAACGACTATAGAAGCCCAGATCGGCAAAGAACGGTTCACAGCAAAAGGCAAAATTGTAAAAAAACAAGGCTGGAAGGAAATTTATGATCGATCTGGTAACGATGAGTCTAATGATGAAGCAGGAGATCAACGGTTACCATCTGTTAAAAAGGGTGATACGTTTACCGATTTGCGTGTGACAATCACAAGTGGAGAAACAAAACCGCCAGAGCGTTTTACGGAAGGTGCACTATTACAGGCAATGGAAAACCCTGTTCGTTACATGGGTAAGGATGAAAAACATTTGGCAGGTACAATCAATAAAACAGGTGGGCTTGGTACGGTTGCCACTCGGGCTGATATTATTGAAAAGCTGTTCAACAGTCAATACATGGAAATGAAAGGAAAACATATTTTTATCACATCAAAAGGCCGGCAGCTGCTTGACCTTGTGCCGGAAGATTTGCGCTCCCCAGCATTAACTGCAGAATGGGAACAAAAACTAACTGCAATTGCAGAAGGACAGCTAAAAAAAGATCGCTTCATTGCTGAAATGAAAGGTTATGCCAAAGAAGTGGTGCACGAGATTAAAACAAGTGATGCAACATTTAAACACGATAATATGACAGGAACAAAATGCCCTGAATGTGGAAAACTTATGCTTGAAGTCAACAATAAACATGGACGTATGCTCGTGTGTCAAGATCGCTCGTGTGGACACAAGAAAAACATTGCTAAGCACACAAATGCTCGCTGCCCAAACTGTCACAAGCGTATGGAATTACGCGGTGAAGGGGAAGGTCAAATGTTCACATGTAAATGTGGCCACAGAGAAAAACTTTCAACGTTTAATGAACGGAAACAACATGAGAAGAAAAATAAAGTATCGAAAAAAGACGTTAATAAATATTTGAAAAAACAAGACGATGGTTTTAAAAATAATGCATTGGCTGAGCAACTGGCCAAGCTTAAAAAATAAGATGGAAGGATCCTCTGCTCCGGTAGGGGATTTTTTATGTTTGAAGCAAAGATTATTTTACTCATAATTCCCCATATTAAAAATAAGATAATGACAAGTGATAATAGCAAGGATTATCACCTAGTATTAAAACTTTATGGAGATTGGAGGGTAGAGAAGATGTCGAATAGTCAAGATGAGCTGGCGCGTGCTACTGGGACGAAACGGATTGATAAGTTAGATTTTCATATTGGTGCTTTTGGTGCTGCTGTTCCATTGATATTTTTTGTTGTTTGGGCGATCACAACAAGTGTTTTGCAAATGTCATCGGAAATTGGACTAGTAATGGGTGCAGTTCTCGGGCTGACACTTGGGTTATTTTTTTGTAAAAGTAAATGGGCAGATTATGCGCAAGGCTTGTTTGATGGATTGGCTCAACCGGTTGGGGTCATTGCAATGGTGGCTTGGTTCTATGCGGGTATGTTTGCGCAAATCTTACAGGTTGGAGGTCTAGTAGAAGGACTTGTCTGGATTGGTGCAGTAACAGGGTTAGAAGGTGGTCTATTTGTTGCCTTAACATTTTTGCTTGCATCAACTTTTTCAACAGCGGTTGGAACTGGCTATGGTACAACGGTAGCGTTCTGTACGTTAATGTATCCTGCTGGGATTGCGGTCGGTGCTGATCCTGTTATGCTTTTCGCGGCGATATTGGCTGGTGCTGTTTTTGGGGATAACTTGGCACCAGTATCAGATACAACCATTGTTTCTGCTACGACTCAGGATGCCGATGTACCTGGTGTTGTAAGGAGTCGTTTCAAGTATGCAATTGTTGCCGCAATACCTGCTGTCGTTCTATTTGCTATTTTTGGTGGAGGTGGAACGGTAGAAGCAGATCAGGCAGCTTTGACCGCGATGATCGACTCAACGAATCCGAGTGGGCTGATCATGTTGGTGCCGTTTGCGATTGTCCTTATTCTTGCGTTAACAGGACAGCATTTGATCACATCATTGACATGGGGAATAGTGGCTGCCGTTCCACTAATTTTGCTGTTCAATTTAGGAAAAATTGGCGATATTATTAGTTTCAACCCGGATTCCGATGCGATTGTTGAAGGTGCTTTAATTGATGGTATTGCCGGGTATATTAATATGGCCATCCTCATCCTTTTAATTGTTGCCGCAGCTCATTTATTACGTTTAGGCGGGACAATGGAAGCTATTACTAGGGGCTTAGTGAAATGGATTAAAAACTCTATTCGTCGTGCTGAACTTGCCATTTGGGCGATTGTTGCTCTCTTGAACAGTGCGATTACGATTAACACAGCGGCAGAAATTGCGGCGGCACCGTTTGTTAAAGAACTTGGGGAAAAATATAAAATTCATCGCTACCGACGATCAAACATGCTTGATGCAGTAACTTCAGCACTTGGATATATTTTCCCTTGGGGTGCACCAGTGTTATTAGGGTGGTCCACGATCAAACTTATGCAAGAAACATATTCGTGGTTACCAGTTGTAGAACCGACTGCTGTATTCCCATTCGTTTTCCAAGGCTGGTTCCTCGTGATTGTCATGCTGATCGCTGCGATAACCGGCTGGGGGTTACGCTATCAAGGGAAAAATGGGGAAGAATTGAAAGAGATGCCGGAAGAATAGATCGTTGTTGTAGGCTGTAAAAATGAAAACGAATGAAGAACGGGTTCGATGTTCTTCATTCGTTTTTGTTGTCAATCTCTAATTCCCTTTTTTGTTATTCTGTTATATTTCGTAATGCTTTCTCCACATCTGTAGTTGGTTGCTTACAGGCAAAATTCTCACAAACATAGACAGTTGTTGTATCTCCAATTTGCTTGTATTCCACTACAAAAGGAACAATTTCAGCAAAACCTTCTGCCGTTTCCCCTGTTAAAACTGTAACAGCAGGGAGAAATTCTTCTTGAAGCTGTGTCAACAATTTCTTTCGGTCGGGGTCATTTTCCGTACCAAGTATGACCACTTCTTTTGTCGGGTTTTCAGTTAGAAGGAGACTTTGCAGGAACTGTGTACTACCAGGCGCATGCCGTTCAATATCATCATAAAACGTGGCGTACATTTCTTCGTTCTTATCGAGGTATTTTGTCTCCCCTGTTAAAAACCCGATCCGAACAAGCATCAACGCTGCAACACTGTTTCCAGATGGCAAGGCACCATCATAAATTTCTTTTTCACGTGAGATTAATTCCTCGCTATCATTTCCATTAAAGAAAAACCCGCCATTCTCCTTGTCCCAGAATAAGTCGATCATGTTAACAGTAAGGTTTTGTGCCTTTTTTAGGTAATCCAATGAAAATGTTGTGTCGTACAGCTCAATATAGGCCCATAATAGAAAAGCATAATCATCGATGTAGCCATTGTATTTTACTTCGCCATCACGATAACGTGCCTTTAGCCGATCATCTTGGAAGAGTTTTTCCTCGATAAATGTGATTGCTTTTTCCGCTTTTAAAATATATTGTTTTTCGCCAAAGACCTTTCCTGCTTTTGCTAATGCAGCAATCATTAAACCATTCCAGGAAGTTAAAATTTTATCATCGACATGTGGATAAACCCGCTTTTCACGCGTTTCTAAAAGTGGTTCCCGAGCTTGTTCTAGTTCGTTTTGCAATGATTCATAGCTAAGGTTATTCTCCCGAGCAAACTCCTTAACATTGGTGTCGATCAAGTTCGGTATATTTTTCCCTTCAAAATTCCCATAGGGTGTCATGTTATAAACAGCAGCATATAAATCGCCAAGGTCCTCACCAAGTACATCAAATATTTCTTCGTACTCCCACACATAGTATTTTCCTTCTTCACCTTCTGAATCAGCATCAATTGCAGAATAAAATGCCCCTTCCGAACTCGTCATTTCTCTTTCGATGAACACGATGATTTGTTCTGCTATCTTTTTATAAAATGGATCCTTTGTAATTTGATAACACTCGGTAAAAGCCATTAACAAAAGTGCATTATCGTAAAGCATTTTTTCAAAGTGGGGGACAAGCCATGCTCTATCTGTCGAATATCGGGAAAAACCAAAGCCAACATGATCATAAATCCCACCATCTGCCATGGAATGTAATGTTTTCTCAACCATTTCAAGTCCTGCTTTATTTTCTGTGAAATGATAATAGCGCATCAAAAACAGCAAGTTCTGCGGGGCGGGAAATTTGGGTGCTGCCCCAAATCCACCGTATTCCATATCAAACATCCTGCCGAGTTGATCAAATGCCTCGTTGGTACTAGCTAATGTCAGACGCTTATCACTTTTCGCAGCTACACTTTTTTGCAATGCATCTGTCACACTTTCCGTTACTTCTTGAATATGTGCCGGATCGTTTATGTACTTTTGTTGGAGCTGGGTAAGGGCTTCGATAAGACCAGGCCTACCGTACTTGCTTTCTTTAGGAAAATAAGTCCCAGCATAAAACGGAATCTTATCTGGCGTCATAAAAATGGTAAGCGGCCAGCCACCTTGACCAATCATCATCTGACATACCTTCATGTAAACCGAATCAACATCAGGGCGCTCTTCACGATCAACTTTTATTGCGATATAATGTTCATTTAGCATAGCTGCAACTTCTTCATCTTCAAACGATTCATGGGCCATGACATGACACCAATGGCAAGTCGAGTAGCCGATGGAAAGGAAGATTGGTTTGTTTTCCTGTTTTGATTTTTCGAATGCTTCATCACCCCATGGATACCAGTTAACTGGGTTATAGGCATGTTGGAGCAGGTATGGGGATTTTTCATTGATTAATCCATTGGGTATACTATTTTTGTTTGATGTCATATGGTACTACCTCCACTTAGTAGGTTTGTTTTTATGTTACCCCAACAAACAAGAAAAAGACACTCAAGTGAGTATCTTAACATTACGACATTGTTGTCTTTTGTGGTTTCATCTATTTTTAAGTTCTTTTTTAATGTGGATTGCCCAAAGTGGCTGATTGCTTGACTCGTAAGTTATGACACCGTGCGAGGATTCTAATATAGTTTCACCATCAGACTTACTGTTATCAATGACAACCAGATTATCAATTAGTTTTAAATTTTCCAGAAGGTTAGTCATAGAGGTAATGTTTCTTCTGAGGATGTCTTCAGTAGGGATATGATGACCTCCATTTTTTACACGCCAGGCTACCCGTTCTATATTTTGCTTAACCTTTTTAAGGCCAATATAAAACATTGAAATTTCAAAGCCACATATCTTTGCCTTATCCATTTGCCTTATTGCATTCTTTCCGCCAAGTGTTGTTTCAATGGAAAAACTTTTTTGTTCATTTATGCATTCATAAACCATTCTGAAAGCTTCTTTTCCAGCGGCAAATCGCTTACTTTCAGGGTCAGAGGAATCAAGCCTACGAGCTATACTATCAGGGTCAATATTAATTTCCAACCCCAACTTGTCGATCAATAAATTCCGAATCGTACTTTTACCGCTGCCGTTGTTTCCTGCAAAAACATACATAACGGGATTTTTATCAATTTGTTTCATTTTTTTCACCATATGATTTTTGATCTAATTTAATAACTTTACCATCTGGATATTCTTGAACAATTCCCTTTTCTGTTTCATATACAATACACGTATCATTTGCTTTTGCATCTATTCTTGCTCTATCTCCTGTCATTTTCACCCATTTATCAATCCAAGCAAATTTACGTTCATACTTCTTGTTCTCTGTCCTGTTTTCAGGCATAAAAACACCACCCTGGCCTTTATTTATATTATAGTTATTATAGCATATAAAACGAACGGTTATGAGTTGCAAATGGGTTGTTTTTTTAGTTTCTTTGCACCAAATGAAGGAGAAAAAGACGGTGATATATTCAAAATGGTGCCCTAGTTGTTAATAAGGAACATGACACTAATGGCTCGTGTATAGGTTTATTTTCATGTTTTGCCTTCTCAAATGCTTCATCACCCCATGAAAACTGTCAACAGGGTTAGGAGCATGTTGTAAAAGGTGTGGTGATTTCTCATTGATTAATCTATTGGACTTGCTTTTATTTGTTGTTATGTATCACTTTCTTGTAGCATCCTTGTATATGTTACCTAGATCAAAGCTGAATGAGGTATAAACCTTCATCTTTGGATCTAGGTATTGCTCTATATCTTTTTATGACTATTTTATTTTCCATTGACGTCTTGATTCAAAGTTGTTATTATTTTTCTATTGTTTTAAAAGAATAGTGCACCTTGTATAAGTTCAAGAATATGGCTTGGACGTTTCTACCAGCTACCCCAAATAGCTTGTCTACAAGGAATGGGAAATAGATGATATTTTTTATTCCTTTTGCAGATAAAACTTTGGCATGCTTGTGGCCAAAGTTTTTTTAATTTCAAGGAAATAATAAAATGAAATGGCTGTGGCAACCTAACTACAGAATCATTCGCGTCTATTCTTCAATCTAGCAGAATAGGGAGATAAGAACATCATGAAAAACTTTTTTAAATTTACGGAACGGAATACTTCATATAAACAGGAAACTTTAGCAGGACTGACAACTTTCCTTTCCGTAGCTTATATTTTAGTCGTAAACCCACTTATCCTTAGTCAAGCGGGGATGGATAGGGGGGCTGTTTTTACCGCAACAGCTCTAACTGCTATCATCGGTACCCTACTTATTGGTTTACTCGCTAACTACCCAATCGCTATTGCGCCGAGTATGGGATTGAATTCGTTTTTCACTTTTTCCGTTTGTATCGGGATGGGAATCGAATGGCAAGTTGCCTTAACTGGTGTCTTTATTGCTGGAATCATTTTTGTGTTATTAAGTTTACTGAAAATCCGGGAAAAGATTATTAATGTTATTCCACAGGATTTAAAATTTGCCATTGCTTCTGGAATAGGATTTTTCATCGCGTTTATCGGGTTGAAAAATGCAGGAATTATCATTTCAAATCCGGATACATTTGTTACCATCGGAGAAATAGCATCCCCTATGACAGCACTTGCTGTAATTGGACTTATTATAACCGTATTTATGCTAGTGCGAGGAATCAATGGGGGGATTTTCTACGGAATCGTGATTACAACCATTATTGGGATGATCATCGGGTTAATTAACATTCCTTCATCCATCGTTGGAAAGATACCAAGTCTTGAACCAACGTTTGGTGAGGTGTTCTTACATTTTAATGATATTTTCACCCCTGAAATAGTAGCAGTTATCTTCACCTTTTTATTTGTTGCCTTCTTTGATACAGCTGGTGCATTAATTGGGATTACCAGTCAAGCAGGAATTATGAAAGGCAATAAAATTCCAAACATTGGACGTGCACTGCTTGCCGATTCTTCAGCTGGTGCAATTGGGGCTATATTGGGAACATCAACCCCTGCCACTAGTGTCGAATCTTCTGCCGGTGTTGCAGTTGGAGGACGAACAGGATTCACGTCTGTCATTATTGCTGCTTGTTTTGCAATTGCTTTATTCTTTTCTCCTATTCTTGCAGTTATAACTGCCGAGGTTACGGCACCTGCATTAATCATTGTAGGAGCGTTAATGGCAATGCAAATAAGTAAAATAAACTGGACTAAATTGGAGGTTGTGATTCCATCTTTCATGACGATTATCATGATGCCTCTTACTTCTAGTGTGGCAACAGGTATTGCATTTGGATTTGTTCTTTATCCGCTATCTTTAATCGCACAAAAGCGTTTTAAAGAAATTCATCCGATTATGTACGTGTTATGTTTGTTGTTTATTTTGTACTTTGCTTTTGTAGCATAGAAAGCTTGCCTCATTCAGGTAAGCATATTAGTCATTATAAAGTAGACAAAAACTGCCAATTCTTTATTGAAGAATTGACAGTTTTACGTTCAGAGGTGGATGGGGAGGGGGGATATCAACCGGAAACTGAGACATCGACCAAAATCCGGATAGCATCTGTCAATAAACAAAAACATCAGCCATTTTCCCGGGCCTGGGATTCCTTATGTGCGATCCTCCTCACCGATAACCATTTCAGCAATTTTACTTGATACCCAACGTTTTGCTGTTTCTTCATCGATTTCATAAGTTTTTCCTGCTCGTAATAAATCACCATGATATGCTGTTTGAACGTTCATTTTAACTTTCACCATTAGAGTGTCTCCTTTAACGTCGTATAAGAAATTATATTAGTACGATAATCTACCATATAATTATAACGATTTTTATTTGTGTTGGCTATATTTTCAACTGGCTAAAAGATTCATACTCATACCGCAAACAGTCACCAATAGGCTATGGCATATTATCTTGTACTGTGACAATCGAAAAAATAAATAACTTATCCACATTTTCAGCAAAAATTCATAAGTTCGTCACAATAATTTTGTTTAATTTGTGAACAATAATTGTATTAATTGAAAGTAATTCTCATTATCAAGTAGAATGTAAATAGAATATAAATCAAGCTCCAGGAGATGATTTTAATGGCCAAAATAATTATGATGGATGCAAGTATGACAGGTAGCACTGAAATGATGGCAGATGCCATTGCTGATTATATAAAAAATGCAGGACATGAAATAGTAAGAAAGTCATTTGATTTTGATCCGATCGATGTCCAAGAATTGTTGGATTACGATGGGATATTAATTGGATCTTATACATGGGATGATGATTTGCCGTATGAAGTGGAAGATTTTTATGAGGAATTGGACGATGTTGATTTAACAGGAAAACTAGTCGGAGTCTTTGGCTCTTGTGATTCATTTTATGACTCCTATGGTGCTGCACTCGAAACAATTGCCGCTAGAGTACCGAAAATCGGTGGAACAATGTATGGTGAAAAATTAAAAGTTGAGCTAGAACCAAATGATGAAGATATTGAACATTGTAAACGTTTTGCTGCAGGGTTCTTGGAGGAACTGGATAAATAAAAGGATAGATAAGTCGTGCACTCGGGCCAGAAAGTCGCGCACCCGGGCCGGGAAGTCGCGCACTCGGGCCAGAAAGTCGCGCACTCGGGCCGGGAAGTCGCACACTCGGGCGAAAAAATTGTGCACCCGGGCCGAGAAGTCGCGCAGCCCTAGGCCAAATTTGTGCACTCAATCTGGGGTTGCATGCTCCCAGTCCGTCCTAATGACTATCCCAACTCACTTATCCAGCGTCACAGCACGCTTCCCCATGGACGCCCAATTCCGTTCAAATAACCTTCTGTCATAATGTTCTTCTCTTCCTGTATATGGGTCATTTACGATTATATGATCGTCATTGAAACCTGTAATAACAACGGCATGTTCATACCGGTACCATTCAATCGTGTTCCCGCTGTCGTCGATCCATGTTTTGCTGTGGAACGTTTCGTTTTGCTCGATTGTTGTCCACGCCATTACAGGTTTCCCTGATCTTACTATATCAAGTAGCATGTCAAAATCTTGCCCGGTCAAATTGATTCCTATTTCAGGCATGAATTTTTCAATCGTTGCTAAAATAGGTTTTTCAAACACACCAAAACTGCCATCATCGGAGTATGGATCCCCGACGAATTGTTTATTTGGATTTGCCCCATACCATCCACCGTCTATTAATTTTACTTTTTCCCCTTTAGGAAGTTTATCTACTACATCAAATTTGCTTACTAGTTGGCCGCCCCAATTCAATAACATGGCTAATGCTGTTGCCTCACAACCAGTAGGGAGCTCAGGATGTTGATTCAATGTTGGTACTTCGGAAATTTTTACAAAAGCATGCTCATTTACCATTTCGCATTCCCCCTTTTAACCTCACTATACTATATTCTCACTCGTAAATCCTATTCCCACTGATGAAAAAATATCAACCCCAATCTCATATCAGTAGTTCGTCGTCTGCCCATATGTTAAACTAAACAAAATGAGGTGAAACAATGATTTTAGAATTAAAAGTAACATTGCGTGATGTTGGTATGCCAGTTTGGCGTAAGCTTCAAGTAGATAGCAGAATAACGTTTGAGGAACTTCATAACGTATTACAGTTGGCATTTGATTGGACTGACACGCATCTACATAGTTATTTTGTAAAGAAAACAAATGGCGTAAAGACGGATGAGATCGAAATAACGCAGGACACAGAGATAGATTTAGATACACCAATAATGCAGGAAACATATCAAGAAAACGAGGAAGCTCTTTCCGATTGGTTTAAAAAAGTGAATGATAAGGTAATGTACATATACGACTTTGGTGATGATTGGCAGCATGAAATTTTACTCATGAAAAAAATCACAGCCGAAAAAGATACCATATATCCACGCTGTGTCGGTGCAAGAAATGTTGCTCCTCCTGAAGATAGCCGAATGGAAGTTATTATGGAGGAAATTGATTTAAACGTTACGGATTCCAAGCAATTGGTTAAACAAATAAATGAGGATTTGCATACTGAATTAGCAGGAAAACATATGGAAAATCTGGCAGACGGTAAAGATCCTGAATTTGATCTGTGGGAGGACCTATTTTTAAATGCAAAGGAATTCCATAAAATGAAGCCATGGAATTACATGGATGATAGTCAAATTTTCGCTGTGGTTGATCCCATTTCAAAAGAACGGTTATTTTGCTCAGTTCTTGGATCTGGTGGTGAAACGTTTGGACTGGCTGTCTATGTAGGGAAATCAGGATATAATGCATTCTTAGACATTATGGATGGTGCCATCGATGATTTCGATGTAGTGTTAAATCAGCGAAGTTTACTCGTTACCTTTGAAGATAGAGAAGAACTGGAAAAAGAAGATTATCAGTTGATAAAAACATACAATGTTCCATTCCGCGGTCGAAAAACATGGCCTGAATTCCGCAGTTTTAAACCCGGATTTGTACCATGGTTTATTGACGATGAAGAAGCACGGATGATGAATATCGTATTGGAAGAGGCAATTGAAGTTTGTAATGAAATAAAAGCAGGGTTAGAAATACCGAATCTGTATGAGGATGAGCAAGTATTCGCAAAGGTTCCCCAAAAAGCCGATGATAGCTATGTTTTTGAAAGTCAAATTCTCTCATTGGAAGGGTATGGAGCTGATGAAGAATCATCGGAAACACCACTGTCCGTCTCGGAATTTGACTTGAAACGAGTGCAAAAGTTTAACAAGGTAATTCCCATAACCGTTGAATTTTCCATGCAACATTTAAGCATGCCTGTACAGGATGAAGAAAGTGGACGGGGAGTTTTCCCATTGTTTGTAGTAGCCGCTGATCATGATCAAGGATTGGTATTTTATCAAAATTTATTAACCAATAGTTCAGATATTGGTGCACAACAACGCGAACTTATCAACATGTTATCCGTTGTTGAGGGGATTCCAGAAAATATTTTGATGGATAGGAAAACCGCAATTACCATGCTTCCTTTGATCGAAAAAGCGCAATTACCAGTGGAAGTGACCGTACAGTTGCCAGTTGTGGAAGAAGTGTTAGAGGGGTTGGAGGATTTTATTGGGTAGGGAATAAGTAACCATGTAAAACGTTTTTCTTATCGAAAGGATCTTGACCATACTTGGGGTCAAGGTCCTTTCTTTGTTTTTGAAGACTTAAGGAAGCTCCTAAGCATGTACAATGTTTCATGTTTTGAAATTTTGTACCATAAATTTTTATTACCTTGATTTTTTATTCCAATGAGAATATGATGTATTTGTAAGCGCTTATATTATCTCGGTTGGAGGTATCAATCTTGGACGGAGTTTTATATAAAGTAAGAGAATCTCTTGACTATGTAAAGCCGGCAGAAAAATCTGTTGCCGAGTATATTTTAAAACATCCAGAATCTGTAGTATCGATGTCTGTGAAAAAATTGGCAGCTGAAAGTTATTCAAGTGCAGCAGCTGTTATGAGATTTTGCCAATCACTTGGTTATAAAGGATTTAGGGAGTTTAAATTAAAATTATCAGGTGATCTATCTGTTATTAATTTACATGATCTGGATAAAGAAGCATTAGTACCAGGTGATTCGATTGAAGATATTATGTCAGTGATAACGAACAATAATATTCAATCTCTGTTCGACACACTGCAACTGCTTTATAAAGATCAATTAGAGATAGCGTATCACTATTTGGTGGAGGCAAGGAAAATTGACTTTTATGGAGTCGGTTCAAGTTATCTAATTGCTTATGATGCGGTTCAAAAGTTTTCAAGGATCAATAAAATTTGTACTGCATACAGTGACTTTCACATGCAGAAAGTTTCCGCTGTAAACCTAAGTGATCAAGATGTTGTTGTGGCAGTATCGTACTCTGGTGAGACACCGCAAATAATTGATTGTGCTAAGATTGCAGAATCTCAGGGTGCGAAGGTAATAGCCATTACGAAATATGCCGATTCAACTTTAAGTAAAATGGCGGATGCTGTGTTATTTGTGGCGGCCCAGGAAGATGAATTTAGGAGCGCTGCAATGTCATCAAGAATCGCACAGCTAAATGTGATCGATATGTTATATACAGCATGTGCTTATGAAGATTATGAAAGCGCGCTCACTCATTTAAACCGAACACATCAGGTCATACAACAAAGTAAAAAGGGAGGAAAGTAGACGTGCTTGAAAAGCTCACAACTGAAACACGTAATGAAAAGACAATGAAGTTAGATGAAATGTCAACATATGACGTTTTAAATGTAATGAATGAGGAGGATAAAAAGGTCCCTCAAGCGGTGGAAAAAGAACTAAAATCGATTGAAAAGGCCGTTAAACTAGTAATTGACTCGTTCCAAAAAGGTGGCAGGTTGATTTATATTGGTGCTGGAACGAGTGGTCGTCTTGGTATTTTGGATGCAGTGGAGTGCCCCCCAACTTTTGGAACCGATTTCGAAATGGTACAGGGAATAATCGCTGGTGGTCAAGGTGCGTTAATTAATGCTGTGGAAGGTGCAGAGGATGATCCGATTCTGGCAGAAAATGATTTGCGGGCGCTGGACCTAAATGAAAAAGATACACTAGTTGGATTAGCGGCAAGTGGGAGAACCCCTTATGTTATCGGTGGATTATCATATGGAAAAAAAATCGGGGCGAATACGGTAGCCGTTAGTTGTAATAAGCATGCTGAAATCGGGCGTGATGCAGATGTTTCGATTGAAGTAATGGTAGGACCGGAAGTATTAACGGGGTCAACTCGCTTAAAATCGGGAACAGCCCAAAAATTGGTTGTTAACATGATTTCGACAGGGGCAATGATTGGAATTGGAAAAGTTTATGGTAATTTAATGGTTGATGTTCAATTAACCAATAAAAAACTTGTGGAACGGGCAAAAAATATTATTTCATTGGCAACACAGGTCGATTATGAAACGGCCGCTAATTATCTAGTATCTGCCTACTATAAACCAAAAGTTGCGATTGTCATGATAGAAAATCAATGTAGTTTTGAAGAAGCAGAACAAAAATTGGTAGATTCGCGCGGCTTTGTCCGTCAGGCAATTGAAGATCCAAACAAAGAGGGTGGGAACAATGAATAATCGAGAACTTGCGCAAGCCATTTTAGAGCAACTAAATGGGAAAAAGAATATCGCTAGTTTTACGAATTGTATTACTCGTTTACGGGTTAATGTTAAAAAACGAGAGAACATCGATTTAGAAAGCATTAAACAACTTGATGGTGTTTTAGGTGTTATTGACAATGAAACAATTCAAGTAGTGCTAGGACCAGGAAAGGTAACAAAGGTTGCGAATGAATTCCGAGATCTAACGAATATGGACGCAGAAGAAATGGATACGGAAGAGGAATTCGATGTTGCTAGTGATACTAAAGCAGCATATAAAGCGAAACAAACATCAAGTGTTCAACAAGTATTACGTCATATTGGAAACATTTTCGTTCCACTAGTTCCTGGGTTTGTAGCTTCCGGTTTACTGCTTGGAATTGCCAATCTTATCTTGAACCTTGCAAATCCGGATGCGGGTGTACTTGATCCTGCTATCCTAGAATCAAATTGGTATTTGTTACTGAAATCAATTGGTGGTTTATTATTTGGATCACTCGGTGTATTTGTCGGAATCAATACGGCAAAAGAATTTAAAGGAACATTGGTACTTGGTGGTATTGCCGGGCTGATGATTTACGCCCCGGTCTTAAATGATATCGGTTCCATGAATTTTTTCGGATTAGATTTACAGATTAGTACTGGTTTAGGTGGTTTATTAGGTGTTGTTGTAGCAGCATATATCTTTGCAAAGATTGAGAACTTTATTCGTAAAAGGACACCTGATAGTCTTGATTTATTATTAACACCATTAATTACAATTATTATAGGATCTGTCATTACACTTGTTGTAATTCAACCACTTGCTGGCTGGATTATGAGTGGCATTACCTGGTTTTTAGTTGACGTAATGTTGAAAATCGGTGGAGTACTAGGAGGGTATGTACTTGCTGCAACGTTCCTACCACTTGTAACAGTTGGTATGCACCAAGGTTTAATTCCAATTCATCTTGAACTTATAAATAGCACTGGTTCAACAACTTTGTTACCGATTTTAGCAATGGCAGGCGCTGGACAAGTAGGGGCAGCAATTGCTATATATCTAAAAACAAAAGATAAACGTTTGCGAAATACAGTTGCCAACGCTTTGCCTGTAGGTATTCTGGGAATCGGGGAACCACTGATTTACGGGGTTGTACTACCTTTAGGACGACCATTTATCACAGCATGTTTAGGAGCAGGGTTTGGTGGGGCATTCTTATCACTTAGCAGTGTTGGTGCAATTTCCGTTGGGCCGTCTGGTTTAGCATTAATTCCGCTAATTGCAGATAACAATTATCTACTTTACATTGCCGGCTTAATTATTTCATATGCAGGTGGATTCGTTTTAACCTATTTATTCGGATACAAGGAGAAATTGGTTAATAAACTATACAATGATAGCGAAGCGGGAAAAACGGTAGAAAATAAGGATGAAAACAAAAAAGAAGAAAATGTTGATCTAGTCAATGACAAGGCAATTTTCAGTCCATTAACTGGAGCACTTGTCCCACTTGAAGCGGTAAATGATGAGGTATTCTCATCCGGTTCTGTTGGAAAAGGAGTTGCGATTATTCCTACTGATGGTCAGTTACGCGCACCTGTGAATGGAACTGTAACAACAGTGTTTCCTACAGGGCATGCGATTGGGATCACATCTAAAGAAGGTGTAGAGATTCTCATGCACATCGGCCTTGACACTGTGGAATCAGAAGGAAAGTTTTTTGATGTAAAAGTCAAAAAGGATGCTAAGGTGGAAAAAGGGGACTTGTTATCGGTCATTGATATCGAAGGCATTGCAAATGCTGGTTATGACCTAACCTCGCCACTTGTAATTATGAATTCAGGTGACTATCAATCTATCGTTAGTACGGAGTCCGAAAATATGAAAACAGGTGATTTACTGCTTACAATAGATCGATAATATTGATCGTTCTACAAAATCATAAATAAAAGAAATCGTATCTTTTGGTTTTTTAACCCTGGGATACGGTTTTTATTTTTTAGGGATTAGCACCCAGTTTGTGTCCCATAATTTGACTAAAGACAGCACGAACATATTTCTACCAGTGTATAAATATATTTTTAGATAACAAAATGTTGGGAAGGAATTTGATAATAAGAGGGTGATTTTAAATGGCCTATGTGATAGGAATTGATGGTGGTGGCACAAATACGAGAGCAGTTTTAGCTGACTTAGGTGGGAAAATTTACGCAACAGCTTTTGCTGGATCAACGAATCCGAATACGGTTTCACAACAGGTTTTAATGAATACATTTGCTCGTATAATGGGTGAATTAGAAAATGAGGCTCCAAGACAGTATGAACAGGTAATGACTATTTTTGCTGGTATATCGGGATCCAGTGGTGAATTGGCAAAAGAAAAAGTAAAGCAAATTATCCATCATATTGTGTCTGAACGTATCACCGTGATTGTTGAAACAGATGCAATGAACGCCTTATATTCCGGTACATACGGAGAATATGGGATGGTTCAAATTGCAGGTACCGGGTCCGTAACTTATGGGATGAACCAATTTCGCAAACAAGGGCGAGTAGGAGGATGGGGGTATTTAGTTGGTGATGAAGGAAGTGGTTATACTATTGGGCAGCAAGGAATTGCAGATTCATTAAAGTCATACGATGGACGAGGACAAGGAACGGTCTTATTAGAGATGTTGTATGACTATTTCCAAGTGACAAATGGAGAACAATTAATAAGCCACGTTTATTCCTCATCAAATCCCAAAAATGAAATATCATCGGTAGCAAAGCTTGTCTTTGAAGCGTATAAACGGAAAGATGTTATCGCGGAAAAAATCATAAACGATGCCAGCGATGATTTGATAGTATGTGTAACCACATTGTATAAAAAATTATTTAAAAACGAACGAGTCAAACTTGTACTTTGTGGTGGTGTTTTTTCAGATCTGGATATACTTCCATCCCTAATTAAAAGTGGATTAAAAAACCATACCAATATGGTGAATGTTGTGATTCCTACAATTCCTCCAGTTGGCGGGTCGATTATAGCTGCGTATATTGCAGCAGGTGAAAAAATAAATAAAAACACGATACACCGTTTGCAAACCAACTTTAATAAAATAAATAATAGTAAAGAAAAACTATAGAGCGCCATTATATTTATGATTATACATGTATTTATTACTAGTCATCGTTTGCTTGTTATTTAATCCAACTACAAGTAATATTCCTCTTACCGAATCAAGTTCACATTATCAGGCATGCTCCAAACAACTCCCACATATAGTTTAAAAGAAAAGAATATTACAAGCC
Organism: Virgibacillus sp. FSP13; assembly: GCF_054048505.1. Taxonomy (NCBI): domain Bacteria; kingdom Bacillati; phylum Bacillota; class Bacilli; order Caryophanales; family Bacillaceae; genus Virgibacillus; species Virgibacillus sp. FSP13. The sequence goes on from NZ_JBSVKG010000003.1 coordinate 216,725, forward strand.
AAAAGAACTATTCATCCCAGTTATCATAAAACCAAAACACTTCAGTACGGGAAAGGAGGCAAACGAAAATTTTCTAAACGATCATTTTAAACTGAATCAATGTGCTTCATAGCTGTTTAAAGAACAAAGGGGGCAACTAAATTGAAGAGATGGAAAGGTCGTTACTGGTTTATAGCTGTGGCTGTGCTCATGCTCGCATTAACGGTGGCGTGTTCATCGGATGATGAGGATGCAAAAGAAGGAGATAAGTCAAACGACGACAATAGCAGTGAAAATAGCGACGGTGAAATTTCCGGTAACCTTGAAATCCAATATTTCGTTGGTGGTTATGGTGATTCGTGGTGGAAAGAGGTAATAGGCGATTTTCAGGAAAAATATCCTGATGTAACGATTACCGAGCATGCTGGTCCAAATATTAACGAAGAAATGCGTTCGCGTTGGGTTTCGGGGGATCCGCCTGATGTTGTGTACATTGATGGGGCAGGTTCAAGTGAGACGCAGATGGTGGAAGATGGGCAGCTGATGGACTTATCAGATTGGGTAAAAGATGTGAAGTTAGAAGGCGGAACACCATTAATGGATAGTTTTATTGTGGAACCAGCGCAATATGATGATGGTAATATTTATAGTCTACCATTGGTATTTGATACGTGGGGAACATGGTATGATAAAGCGTTATTTGAAGAAAAAGGGTATGAAGTTCCAACCGATTTTGCAAGTTTCATGGATTCAATGGGTGAGATTAAAGATGGGGAAGATATCGCACCGTTTGTTACTACCGGACAGTACCCATATTACTTCTTGCGTGGAGTACTATACCCGGCATTTGGTGCAGCGGGTGGTGAAGAGTTACTTGCCGCTGTGATCGATGGAGAAGAAGGAGCTTGGACAAGTGACCCAGTTTTAGAAGTTATGAAAAAGGTAGAGGAGATGCAAAAGGCAGGGTATATTGATCCTGGTTTTGGTGCAATAAACCATACACAATCGCAAATGAATTTCTTGCTTCATGATAATGCATTCATTCCGGTCGGCTTCTGGCTGCCGAATGAAATGGAAAAAGATACACCAGACGACTTTAAATATGGCTTCATTCCATCGCCAATGCATGATGAAGGTGAACCAGCCGCTATTGTTCCTGATTTGCGTCCACTTGCCATTGCCAAGGAAGCGGAAAATCCAGAAGCAGCGAAAGCATTTGTTGAGTTTGTCTTTACAAAAGAATATGCAACATTATTTTCCGAGCACACTGGTGCAATTATGAACTTGACAGGTGTAGATCTGTCAACAAACGAAAATGTACCAGAATATTTAATTGATGCCAATGCCATGATAAATGATCCAGAACAAGTGCAAATTTATAATAAGCCACATCCAATGAGTGCAGATTTGGAAACGCCGATTAGCGATTCACTTGTTTCACTGATGCTTGGAAATATCACTGCGGAAGAATTTGTTCAAGAAGCAGAAAAAGCAGCGAAAGAATATCGGAATAGTAAATAGAAACATGAATTTAGGAGTAGAAAGGGTTGGGATTCCCCTTTCTATTCCATTTCATCATCTGGTTTACACAGGGAGGTGAATCAAATGGTACAGTCAAAAAAGCAAAAGTATCTATTTCTTGCCTTTTGTTTAATCCCGACTTTCATTATGTTTGCTATTTTTACCCTTTATCCTTTATTTAGTGGATTGTACTATTCCTTTTTTGATTGGTCAGGGTCAGCAGAGAGTAAGGAATTCATCGGTTTGGCTAATTACATAAAACTGTTTCAAGATGCAATTATTCCAGACACGATTATGCATGACTATTTCCTTGTGGTGACGAAGGTTATTGGTATTATGATTCTAGCCATGTTTTTTGCTGTTGCCTTAACACAATTAAAAATAAAAGAAGCGCCATTCTATCGGATTATCTTTTTCTTTCCTAATATAATGTCAGTTGTCGTTATTGGTATACTGTGGACATTTATTTATAACCCAAGTATGGGCTTCATCAATTCTGGGTTGGAATTTCTTGGTTTAGAGGAATGGGCTAAACCTTGGCTTGGGAATGAGAAATGGGCATTGCCGAGTTTAGTTTTACCTTCGATTTGGGCTGGTATCGGTTTGTTCATGTTAATGCTGATGGGCGGAATAGCGAATGTCTCGAAAAGCTATTATGAAGCTGCGGAGATTGATGGGGCAAGTGAATGGCAACAATTTTGGAAGGTGACATTGCCGCTTGTTTGGCCACAAATAAAAATATCCGTCCTTTACATTGTTATTACCACGTTGAATGGTTCTTTTATCATTGTTCAAGTCATGACGGGAGGGGGACCAAATAACGCCACACATGTAATGGGCTCATACCTTTATCAGCAAGCATTTAAACAATATAACTTTGGATATGGAGCAACAATTGGCGTGATGATTTTAATTCTTTCCTTACTAACGGTGTTAATCCTGCAATTCTTCATGCGAAGGGAAAAAGTAGAATACTAACTATAGGAAGGAGGAAATGAACGTGAAGCGAAGTGTTGGCCAAATTCTGGGACGAACTGGGATACGCATTCCATTGATTTTATGGACGATAGCCGTGTTGTATCCGATTTTTTGGATGTTTATCGGTTCGTTTAAATCAAATGCCGAGATTTATAAGAATCCGTGGGGCTTTCCAGAGACATGGAATTTCCAAAACTTTATTGATGCCTGGACCAATTATAATATTGATACGAGTGTATTTAATAGTTTAATTGTGACTGCGGTAGGTTCAATTCTGACGTTGGTACTTGCTATCCCGACTGCTTACGCTATTGAACGATTGAATTTTCGTGGCAGTAAGATATTGTTTACATTATATGTTTCCGCCATGATGATCCCAATGGTGTTAGGCTGGATCCCTTTGTTCTTCCTATTAATGGATTTAAATCTACTGGATAATATTTATGGATTAGCAGTCGTTTATGCAGTAAGTCAGCTACCGTTCACGATATTTGTATTAACTAGTTTCATGAGTACGATACCAAAGTCATTGGAAGAATCAGCGGCAATGGATGGAATAACGCCATATGGGGTTTTATGGAAAATCATTACACCACTCACAATGTCGGGGATTATAACGGTAACGATAATGAATGCAATCCAGTTTTGGAATGAGTATTTTATGGCATTGATTTTCTTACAATCAGAAGGAAATTATACATTAGCTTTGGCAATTGATTATATCAGTAATGAAGCACAATATACAAACGCATGGGGGACCTTATTTGCTGGACTTGTAATTGCGATCGTGCCGGTGATTATTTTGTACGCCATTTTCCAACAACGGATTGCAAAGGGAATGACTGAAGGAGCGATCAAGGGATGATGAAAGCGGCAACCGGTTCATACGGGGGTCGCTTTTGGTTTTTTTTAGAAGGAGAAGATAATAAACGAAAAGGCAGAAGTTTCTAACAGTGAAAGCCTTTATCCCTATACTAAACTAAAATCCGAACGACTTTAGGACCTAATGGCTAATTCGAACTTAATACAAATATCCCCTCCAATATTGGCATTTGTATAGTATAATAGCACTATCGTTTTCTTAACATTTGATAAATAGTGAAAAAGCAAGGGGGAATTTCATGAGGTATTGTAAGCATTGTGGAGGGGAACTTGCTGATCATGCGAAGTTCTGCAAACATTGCGGACAGGATCTAACGAGTGGGGGCAAGCTTGATGAAGAAAAGCCAGTCAATAACTCGGGAGATCATGTGGATAAAGAAAATAGTGAGGAAATTCAGGCTGACGATATGGGGCCGAATGATGAAAAAACTTCTAAGCAAGAAGACCAACCCATTCCAGAAAACAAACAGACTGGGAATGAAAATCAAGGTGGTTTAAGTCAGAAGCCGGTGCCTCCTAAACAGCCAAAGCAGCCTTTACAGGGAGGATTGGTTGCTTCTAAAAAAACGAGAGAAAGTCAACCGGCTAAAAAGCTATCCAAACAGGCGAAGATCTCAATGGCAATTGCAGGAGCACTTATTGTTTTATTATTTGTTGCCTACCAGGTTGGTGCGTCTATGACATCTAAAGAAAAAGTTATTGAAAGGTTTGAGGATGCCATTACGCAAAAGGATGCAAGTACTGTTGCTGGACTGTTGGAAGCCGACGGTAAAATTGCGATTAATAAAGAAACAGTAAAGGGTTTTATTGATTATTACGGCGAAAATCCAAGTGAATTTGCTTATATGATGGATCATTTGCAAAATCAAGTAAAGCAGTATGATAAGAATCCAAATCTAGCAAAAGCGAATGATGGTGGTTATGATTACGCAGTTAATTTAATTGAAAATGGTAAAAAGTATCTTGTGTATGACAAGTATTCTATTCAAGTAAGCCCAGTATATTTCGAAGTTTATACGAACTACAAAGATACGGATATTTTATTAAACGATGAAGTTATTGTAACTTCCGATACAGATGAATTCACCCAAGAAGTAGGTCCATTCCTTCCTGGTACATACACATTTACTGCAACATATAAAAATGATTTTGTCGAATTGACTGCTGAAGCGGATAGTACCAATTTTGACCCCGGATTTTCTGATCATGTTGACCTTGGTATTGAAGGGGAAGAAGTAACATTCAGGAAACCATTTGGTGAGGAACTGGATAATGTAAAACTTTACATCAATGGAGAAGACACCGGAATCAATATTATGGAACAAGATACATTTGGACCGCTGCTTACGGATGGTTCTATTACAGCATCCTTTGAAGGTGAATTTCCTTGGGGTACAATGAAAACAGAGGAAGTTCCAATTGATTCGTATTATGTTGAGGCCGATTTTACTGTTAATGATGATGTGAGGCAAGCAATGAAGGATACGATTATCAAGTTTAATCAGGAATTTTTAGCGGCAGCAACCACCGCTGATAAGAAGAAATTAACAGTAGCGTCAGAAGATCTTGTAAAAGATATTATTGATGACGCTAAAAATGCAAAAGAAAATGAGAAGTATTACAAAGGTAAATTTGTTGGGGTTGACTTTAATTCTGATTCCTTTGAGATAACGAATTATGGTGATGGCTGGACGGTAGAAGTAGAAACAGCAACGATTTATGAACAGGATACCTGGTATGGAGAGGATGAAAAACCAAAACTGGAAGAGGTTTCTGAGCAATATGGCTATGAACTAATATATGATAAAGACAATGAACAATGGAAAGTGGACAAAATTGGTTGGGCAGCATCGATCGATAGCGATAAAAAAGTCGAATATCGTGAAAAGCAGCCGAAAGTGTTTACGTCTGCTTGGTTGAAGTAATCTTCCTGCTTAACAGTGCTTGGGTTAGGGCCTAAGCACTTTTTTATGCTTTAATATTTGTTAGGGGCATAGAGTAATGCTTGAGCCGCCCTCGGAAAGCGAAGTATATACGGGATGCGAGGCAGAAAGCAGCATATTATCCACATTGAGATTTCCTTCCATAGACATATCTCGTGCGACAAATTAAAATAGAAGAAAGTCGAAAATTGTAGGTGAGTACACATGCACGTGCAACCATTTAGAAAAGTTACCGAAGCGAGTTATTTAACGGCAGAAAAGGCTTGGAGTTATCGAGCTATTTTGCGTTATTTTTATATACAGCATGAGCGGATGCGTGAGTTTCTTTTTCCGGAAGAGATCTATGCGTATCTTAAGGATAATCAAGGATTTGGTGACTATACCGAAGAACAGCTACACCAGGATTTGGATCAGCTTGTCAAATGGAACAACCTAATTGCCCGTCAGGAAATGGGCCGGGCGCATACGATTGAGGAATTTAAAAAGAAAAAGTTTCGCTATCAATGTACACCATACACGGTTGAGTTTGAGCGGATGCTTGTGGAGATGGAAAAAGGTGGCGAGGTCTTTGGTGGGTCACTGGAAAAGAAAGAGTTCGAACGGTTATATCAAGCACTTGTTGAAGTTGAATCGATTTTGAAAAAAGATTCACTTCCACCTGCTGATGAGTGTTCACAGCTGTGGAATGATGTGTTTACGTATTTTCGGGCGATAACGAAAAATACTTCTGACTATATTGCCCATATCAACAGTGAAGAAGCCGAGGAGCGTATGCAGACAGAAGCGTTTCTGGCTTATAAAGATCAATTTACCACTTATTTGCGCGATTTTATTATTGGCCTGAAACAAACGGCGTTAAAAATTCAGCAACTCTTGGAAACTGTTACATCAGAACAACTCACACCACTGATTAACCAGGTAATCATCCATCAGCAGCAGGTTCCGAGATTTGAAGACCTCGGTTTAGATGAAAGAGAACAAGTCGATGAGCAACAACAAAAATGGCAGACACTGATTACGTGGTTTCTAGGAAATGCACATGGTGAGAGTGAGTATGAAATGCTGGAGTTACGGACAAACGAGCAAATTCGCCGCATTACAAGAGTTGTCCAGCGCTTAGGCGAGCGTCACCAGTATTTTCGCAGTCGGAAAAAGGATTATTTGTATCTGGCAAAATGGTTTGATTCCCTTGATTCTGTAAAAGAAGCCCACGAATTGTCAGCAGTTGCATTCGGGGTTTTCCACACACGGCACTTGTTCAGTGATCATGTGCCAACCGATGATATTTACACGGATATTTGGGATGAACAACCGATTACACATGAGACAAAACCACGGATACGCAATTATCGGGAGAAAACACGTGCCGGTGCCATTGTTAGTCAACAACAGAAAAAAGAAGAAGCACGTCAGGAATATTTACAGGATAAGTTAGCAGAGCAGGAAGCGTTAGAGAAGTACATGCAGGGTAACGAAATACGTTTAGATGCACTTCCTATTATTGAGACCCACGTTCGAAAAATGTTGTTAGGCTGGATCGGTAAGGCGATGGCAAAAAAGGATCATACATTTAAAACGGAACACGGACGGAATGTGAAGGTTTTGGTTGCGAAAGATGAACGAATCTTGTTGCATGCAGAAGATGGTGTAATGGAAATGCCTGCTGTAACATTTCAGTTCATGGACGAGGTGAACGTATAAATGGAAGCTAATATTTTTGATGATAAAGCACAGACGGCACTAAGGCTGTTATTGGAAAAGTTCTGGATACTCCGGTCAAAAGAACCCGAATTATATCAACTTGTCCGTGAACGGGAAAAAGTATTGAAACGATACGTTGATGAGAAGTTCGGTTTTGATTTAATTGTGCATCAGCATTTTATTAAATTGGAAAAAATTCCTGTTGAGGCAAAAAGCTGGATGGGGATGCAAGAATTTCAGGAACCGCGTGATTATGCGATGTTTTGCTGTGCTCTGGCATTTACGGAAAATCGTTCGGTTGATGAGCAGTTTTTACTTTCGGATATTTGCGAGGATATTAAAGATCTGTATCCAGGCGAATTTCCGCTTGATTGGACGAATTATAACCATCGCAAATCAGTTGTGAGGGTGATTAGACAGCTAGAAAAATTATCAATCTTGACATCGGTTGAAGGGGAAATCGAACAATTTGCCATGAACGAGGAGCAGGAAGTTCTCTATGAAGTTACGGTGTACGCACGCTATTTTATGCGGTCGTATCCGAAAGATTTGTTTGAATACGACTCAGCAGAGGAAATTTTGCAAAGTGAATGGGCTCGACATGAAGCGGATGAACGGCGAAAACGGGTATATCGTAAACTTTTAATTTCTCCAGTTGTTCATCGAGAGAGTGAGGATGACCCTGATTTCGCATACATTCGCAACTACCGGAACCGTTTGCGTGATGACTTGGAGGAGCACACGATGTTTCGCTTTGAAGTGTTTAAAAATGCGGCCTTGCTTGTGACGGATGAGAAAAAGCAAGAATTGACATTGTTTCCTGACCAAAAGGCAATCATGGATGTAGCGCTTCATTTTGCTACTTTTTTACGTGAACGATCAAATGAATATCCACCTGATGCACTAGGAAACGTCCACTTGACGAGGGTTACGTTTGAACAGATTGTTACGGAATTACATGCGTTATACGGAAAAGGGTGGAGTAAACAATATCGTGAAGGAACAATTAACAGCACAATGAATGAACTGATCAATTTGCTAGAGGATTGGGAAATGCTAGAAATAGAGGCAGTGACGAATGCTTATATTCTGAAACCATTGCTAGGAAGGTTCGTTGGGAGATTTCCGAAAGACTTCGTAGCTAAGGAGGGTCAAACACATGATGAAGCAAAATAAATGGAAAATGAACCGGGCTGGATTGTTAAATTTTTGGTATTATGACAATGAAATTTTTGACTTTGCTGACGGGAAGTTATTGCTCCGTGGAAGTAACGGATCAGGGAAGTCGGTGACGATGCAAAGTATTTTACCTGTTTTGCTAGATGGGAAAAAGTCCCCTGACAGGCTTGATCCGTTTGGCTCAAAGGCTCGGAAAATGGAAGATTACTTGTTAGGTGAAAAAGATATTGTTGACCGGGATGAGCGGACAGGTTATTTATTTCTTGAGTATAAGCGGGAGGATACGAATCAATATATAACGACCGGAATTGGCTTACAGGCGCGCCGTCACAAAACCATGAATTTCTGGGGGTTTGTCATTACGGATAATCGTCGTATCGGAAAAGATTTTGCCTTATATGAAGTGGAGCGTAATGCTGGCGAAAAACAACAGATTCCATTATCCCGTGTGCAGCTGGAGAATCGAATCGGTACTGGTGGGCATGTTGTCAGGACACAGGGCGACTATATGAAACTGGTAAATAAGTATATTTTTGGTTTTGAAACGATCGAAGCATACGAGGACTTGATCAAATTATTGATTCAATTACGCAGTCCAAAGCTATCAAAGGATTTCAAGCCGACTGTTATTTATGAAATTTTGGAAGCGGCACTGCCACCGTTAACGGATGAGGATTTACGTCATTTATCAGATACGATCGAACACATGGACCAGACAAAGCAGCAGATCGAACAACTAGAGCGTGAGCACCAGGCGTTGGACAAGTTAATCAAACGCTATGATGCCTATAACGAATATGGTATTGCTGACAAAGCACATGAATATGTTCAGGCGAAAAAGCAATTTGCGAAGGTGGAACATGTTGCACAGGAGAAAATGGACATGGAGGGGGTACTTGGTCAGGAGATTAGCGAACTTGGTGTGCGTAATCAGGAGCTTGAGCGATCTGTTGAAGTGTTAGAGCAAAAACGGACACGTCTGCAAAATCATAAAGTATGGAATTTAGAACAGGAACGAACTGATGAACAACATGCATTACATGAAGCGGAGAGTGAACTTGCTAAAAAAGATCAACAGGTAACAGAGAAAAAGCGGCAGGAGCTAACGACAAAAGCAAACCTGGAAAAGCTGGATGGGGAACTGGAAGAGAACGAGCAAAACATTGCTGACATGCTGCTCGATTTGCAGGCTGATGCGGATGAAGCATCATTTGAACAGCATGCATTAAATGAACAGGACTTCATTCGAAATAAAGCAGGAGATTTTGATTTCACGGTTTGGAGCCAGGAAGCGGAAAATCACTATCAAAAGCTGGAAACGATAAGCGAGCAATTGCGTACGTATGAACAGTTGAAACAACGGATTACTGATTTTCAGAAAAAAATTGCCGATATGCAGTTGGACATCGACAAGGCGAAACAGGAAGAAAAAGACTGGCTAGCTATTTTTGAAAAAGATAAGCAGGAAAAGTTGAATGAAATCTATAAGTGGGCAGAGCAATTTTCCTTTTTTGCTATAGACGAAGCAGTTTTACAACAAGCATCCCGCAGTATTGATCAACTTTATGAGCCACATTCATATGAAACAATTCGCAAGCCATTTATGAATGTGAATAACGAATTTCAAATGGATGTTAATGAGACGATCGCGATAACGAAAAGTAAGCTGACCGAATTAAAGACAGCGGTGGAGGAGAAAGAAGTGGAACTAGCCGAATGGAAGGCAAAACGTGATCCAGAGCCACCGAATCAACAGGCTGCTACAAAAGAAGCACGCCGGATTTTACATGAGGGAGGTTACAAGTTTGTGCCGTTTTATGAAGCTGTCGAATTTCAAGAACATGTGTCAGATGATGTTCGCAAACGGATTGAGGCGGCATTACTTGACAGTGGTTTGCTTGATGCGTTAATCACGGCAGAGGGCACGCCGATAACACATGATCGCGTTATTCAAGCACGTCCGAACATGATGGCCCACACGCTTGCCGACTACTTAATGCCGGATCTGGAAGCTGATGCAGCCGTGTCAGCGGTGATGGTTGATGAGGTATTACGGAGTATTTTGGTCGATGATGTGGTAGAAGATGCCGGTTTTCAGATTCAAGAAGACGGTGCTTATCAAATTGGGCTATTAAGTGGGCATGCGGTACCCGTTGAGGCAGTGCGGTTTATCGGACGCAATGCTCGGAAACGTTACCGGGAAGAACAGATATCACGAATTATGAATGAAATTTCTTTGTTAATAAAGGAACAACAGGAAGTAACTCGCTCGATTGATGTTTTATATGGAAAGATTCAAGCTGCACGCGATGCTATGGGACTTTTCCCTAATGATGAAGATCTACAAGTTAGTTTTCAACAAATGAAGGAAAAACGGTTTTTTATTGATCAATTAGGTAAAGAATTGCAGCGGCTTGATGAAGAAATGCAGGCAACATCACATGAATTCCATGACGTAAAGCGGAGATTGGATACGAAAACACGAGATCTCAATGTAGCGTTTTCCTATGATGCATATGCAGAAGCAAAGCAAGTGATGCGTCGCTATGAAAAGGATCTACAGACGTTAATTACTGTGCATACAAGTTACCGTCATCAGCAGAAGAATATAAATCAATTGCAGCAACGTTTAGACGAACTAAGTTTAGAAGTGGATGATTTGAATGGGGAATTGAATTTGCTGGGCGATAAAAAGACCCGGATTTCGCAAAATATTACCGAAATCGAGAAACAACTGGAAATGCATGGGGCAGCAGATATTCGAAAGCAAATCCAAGATGTTCAAACATCACTGCAATCTGCAAATCAGGAGCTAGCCAAAAATAATTCCGTATTGCCTCGTAAAGAAGCGAAACGTGAAACATTACAAGGGGAAATTGATCAACAGAAACAAAAAATGCACTTTCTGGAACAGCTAATCGAAGCATGGTATGAGGCATTTTCCCAAGAAGTAAATTATGGATTTATGACATTTCCGGAAGATCTGGACTCGAATGAATCGCTTGCTGTTTGGGTTGATAAAACGTATAAACAGGTGCTGAAGGATAAGGATAAAGCAAAAATTGAAGGTCAGTTAACAAGTGCATTTTTCGAACAACAAACCGATTTAATGGAATACCGGATGACTGATACGCAAGTGCCGGCACTCGATTTTCCATGGATGAATGATGAATGGACTGATGAGCAGCAAATTCAGATTAATAATTGGCGACAAAAAGCAACACGACGCTTGATCCAACTTGATTTTCAAGGAAAGCGGGTCAGTCCATACTACATTCAGGAAACGGTTGAAAAAGATCAATTGCGCCAGCAGAATCTATTGGATGATCAGGACCGCAAACTTTACGAAGAAATTTTATTCGATTCAGTCGGAAAAAAACTCCGCAGTCGGATCGGACGTGCCCAGAATTGGACAGAGAAAATGAATAAATTAATGGAAAACAGTGATTCTTCATCAGGTCTCGCATTCTCGATTCGCTGGAAACCGCGAACTGCTGAGACAGAAGCAGAACTTGACACAAAGGAACTTGTCGATTTGCTGCGCCGTGATCCACGTCTATTGAAAGATGAGGACATTGACCAAGTAATTGACCACTTCCGCTCGAAAATTGACCGGGCCAAGGAAATCGTTGAAATGAAAGGGGAAGGAAACACACTCTTGCAGGTGCTGAAAGATGTGCTTGATTACCGTAACTGGTTCTCGTTTGTCTTGTCATTTAAACGGGAAGGTGAACCGAAACGCGAATTAACAAATCATGCCTTTTACCAATTTAGTGGTGGAGAAAAAGCAATGGCAATGTATATACCATTATTTACTGCGTGTTATTCCCGTTATTTGGAAGCAGACGAAACAGCGCCATATATCATTTCACTGGATGAGGCATTTGCCGGGGTTGATGAAGATAATATCAGTGTCATGTTCCGCATCGTCGAGGAACTTGGATTTGACTATATGATGAACTCGCAAGTGCTATGGGGTGATTATGAAACGATTTCCTCCCTATCGATTTGTGAACTCGTTCGCCCGAAGAATAAAGATTTCGTAACCGTGATTCGCTATCATTGGGATGGGAATAAGCGGTCACTAGTTGTCGATGAAGAAGTTGCAGCGGCAAGTGAGGTTTGATTAGGAAGGATACGGAACAGATCTGATCCGGGGTCGCGCACTCGGGCGAAGAAGTCGCGCACTCGGGCGAAGAAGCCGCGCACTCGGGCGAAGAAGCCGCGCACTGCCCAGGCAAAACTTGCGCATCAAACAAAAAATTAAATTCGAGGGATTATGATGAGAAATAATATACAACAAGCTACAGCATTTTTTAAAAATGAAAAAGCATATCAATCACTCTTTAAGCAATTTCGGAAAAAATATGAATCACTTGGCCGTATCGGGGGGACTATCCCCGTTCGGTTGTTTTCCCGTAATGAGCTTGAGATAATTGGTAGATTTTTTGGCGTGTCAGTGGACAAGCTGAAGGCAAAAAAGTCGATTTCCGTTGTGGCATTTGAGCAACAACTTCAGAATACGCGCTTTCAGGGTGTAAGTTTGAAGCAACTACTTGATGCTTATTTTGGTGAGACGCTTATTTCAAAAAAGCAGTTGAAGCAAAATACGGAAGAAAAATTGCATACACTTTTATGTAACTTAAAAGGGGAATATCCTGTGATGTCGTTCTGGCTCGACAATCTTTTAAGTGCACCAGTGGAAGGACGCTGGATTCTCCGGATTGCAGAGGATGATCCGCGTCAATTTTCCCAGTTAGTAGATGTGCTGGCAGCAGCTCTTGATTCGTTGCCTACTACAGCTGAGCGGCTCCCAATGTTCAGCCAACGCATTACTGCTAATCCCCATGCATTTGATTTACATACTGATCTTGGGAAGATGCTGTTGCACGTTTTAGCTATTAAGAAGAATGAAGAGATTGGCGTCCCATCTAGCACCGAAGCAGTTAATGAGCTGTTGAAAAACTATCACATTTACCGTGATGATTTATTGAATTTCGTCACCTGTGCAGGGTTTTATGCAGAAACTGGTAATGGATCTATTCATCCTGTATGGCAGGCCGCAGTGAATAGCCATACAGTGCAAAATGTTCCATTGCGCGAACTGGCATCGTTGAGTCGCGTTTATCCCGAAAAAGGAAATGATGTATGGATCGTTGAAAATTCAGGTGTTTGTTCCACATTATTGGATTACGAACCTGACATGACAATAATTTGCACGAATGGTCAGTTTAAATTAGCAGCACTGATGTTGATGGACTTATTGGCGAAGGAAGGATGTACCCTTCATTATGCTGGAGATTTCGATCCAGAAGGACTTGGTATGGCTCAAAGACTGTTGGACAGATATCCTAATTCTTCTAAATTATGGCGGATGGATGTTGCTGCCTATCAGAAAACTGCTCCAGTGAAAGAATTAGGTGCTGAGCGCTTGGAGAAATTAAATGGGATTACAGATGATGATTTAAGCTTGGTTGCTGATGAGATGCGAAGTTTGAGAAAAGCTGGGTATCAGGAAGCATTGGTAGAGTTGATGGTTGAGGATATACGCAAATGATTCGGTAAAAGTTAAATGTGCTTCGTATAGCGACACAAATCTATTTTTTTCTCTCGTAAAACTTCTTTTCCACCCTTATTATCAGTGAAATTTCATATCATGTTCGCTTATTGAAAAATGTCGACCGTGCTACCATTAATACACTATGAATGAGGGGAGGATATAAGATGGAAGACTGATTTCAAGCAATAGGAAGAAAGTAACACTACAACAACCTTCCCCAAAACGTGATGCTAGCCAAATTTTGTTATCGTAATCGGTGAAATCACCTCATTTTTGTTGAAAAGTCAAAAAAGAACATAGACAGATTTACCTATTATGGAATACATGTTTCGTTCAAAAGACACTTGTAGGTATGTCAGGCCCATGCTATGATAAGCGTGATGTTAGGGGTGATATGTTGACCAAGGAGTTAATGGAAGACTTACTACAGGCGATCATAGGTATGGCGGATGAAGTAAAAGATTTACAAACAAGCGGATTTCATTTGGATGAACTTGTTGCAGATATAGAAGTAAGAATGAATGATGTAGGGTTGGATTTAAATGGGTTGCAGCAAAACATTCAAAAAATTGATCAGAACATTAATATAGTGGTAGAAGAACTTTTGAAAAGGCGAGTTACCAAGCCAATCATACAAAGAACAGCAAACTAAAGCGTGCAACGGCAGGCTTATTTTTTTTGGTCACTTTTGTTTGGCCAATCCCGAGTGAACTGCTATCATAAATACAAGTCTAGCAATCTAGGGGGAAAAAATGCAAAGTCAAAGTAATCCATTTACCACCATACTGCAAAAAAATAAAGTCATTATGTGGTTGCTGATTCTAACTGTCACAATCCTTTGGGGGTATGCATGGGTCCTAATGAAGGAAGTGCTCGACTATATGGGGCCATTCACCTTTTCATCATTTCGGTTTGGTACAGGCTCCATTGTGTTACTGCTGATTGTATGGCTGTTCAAAAAAGGTTTTCCGCTTAAGAAATACTGGAAACAGTTACTTGTTCAGGGGGTTTTACAGACATCCATTGTTTTTCTTCTTGTTATGTACGGTCTTCGGTTTGTTGATGCAGGTAAATCGTCCGTATTATTGTATTCGATGCCCATGTGGAGCAGTCTGCTTGCGGCAAAACTCCTTCGTGAGAAATTGACACCAGCAAAGTTTATCGGGTTACTTATTGGCATGATTGGACTTTTGACGATTTTAGGCTGGGATATTTGGGTTGGTCAAAATATCCAGGTTATTTTTGGCGAAATCTTAATCATTATTGCTGCGGTTTCATGGGCAGTTTCTAATGTGTATTATCGTATCAAACTCCAACATTTACCTCAGTTACAGGTCAACGCCTATCAAATGCTATTCGGCACAATCGGTATCATTATTGCAACGTTATTTATGGAATGGAACCAACCAATCGATTTAAATGTACATAGTATCTACTATATTTTATTTACCGGTATACTGGCATCTGCACTATGTTTTACGGTCTGGTTTCTTATTTTAAGTTTGATCGACATGGTGACAGCAACAATATCAACACTGCTTGTCCCGATATTCGGACTACTGTTCAGCAGTCTTATCATTGATGAAAAAATGTCTATTGGTATTATAACTGGTTCCGGGCTGATTATTGTGGGGATTGTTGTTGCGCAAGTGACGAGGAAGAATTAGACAACGGATCTTCGAGTGGTTGGAAAATGTTATAAAGTCAATAAACACCCTAATCTATTACACAACTTGAAATTCTTCTATAATCCCTACAAATTTCTACAAAATTATCCGATATAAAAAGAAATGTATTATTGCAGTGGAAAAAATGAAGCAAAATTGAACAGAAAACAGGCATGTGTGTCATAACTAATTACAACGGATTTGATTTAATATGAATAGATAGCGTAAAGGTTGGTGGAGATTATGGTAGATGGTATAAATACAAATAGAATTACTGGTCTTGCATCTGGTATGGACACAGAAAAGATGGTTAAGGATTTAATGGAAGCTGAGCGTATGCCGCTTAATAAGATGGAACAGGAAAAAACATGGATGACGTGGCAGAGGGACGCCTATCGGGATGTAAATAAGATGTTTTTTGATTTAGATAGCAAGATATTAGATATGAAATTACAAAAAACATATAATTCCAAGTCGACTTCATCTACCCAGTCGGGAGCTGTTACGGCTACAGCAACAGCAGGCTCATCCAATGGGGTTTACAATATTGAAGTGGAACAATTGGCAACAGCTGCAGTTAATTATAGTCAATCGACTATATCTGGCGATACAAAAATAGATCCAAATAAACCTTTAACAGAACAAGATTTTAAAAATGGTAATATAGAAGAAAGTGGAAAATTCACTTTTTACACTTATGATAAAGACGGGAATCAACAAACACACGATATAGACTTCAAAGTCGATGACTCGCTTAATGATGTTCTTGATAAAATATCAACTGAATCAGGTGGAGCTGTGAACGCTTTTTATGATAGTGAGGCAGACAAAGTTATTTTAGAAAGAACTGAGACCGGGGATTTTAATCAAAAGGAGGGTTCTGAAAATTATTTCGGCGCAGAAATTGTTATTGATGATCAAAGTGGTTCAAATTTTTTAACCGATATTTTAAACATTCATCATACAAAAATTGATAATGGGTCACCAACAGATAAAAAATTTGAAACAGGTGGTCAAAACGCTAAGTTCACTTATAACAATGGTTACGAGGTAAATACAAACAAGAACTCCTATACACTAGACGGTGTCACCTTTAATTTCACAGACACAACTAATGGATCACCTGCTAAAATCACGGTTAATAATGACGTAGATGCTGCGGTAGAGAAAATAGTAAAGTTTGTGGATAAATACAATGAATTGATTGAAAAAGTGAATGATGGTCTTCAAGAAAAGCGTTATCGCGATTATAAACCACTAACAGATGACCAACGGGAAGCAATGTCTGATAAAGAGATTGAGTTATGGGAAGAAAAAGCAAAAAGCGGACTGCTTAGTAGAGATACGATGTTGCAATCAGGTGTATTCAATTTACGGCAAAATTGGTATGCACAAGTAGATAACACAAGTAGTTTCAGTCATTTGTCTGAAATCGGTATCGAAACATCATCTAATTATTTAGATGGTGGGAAACTAATTGTATCGGAGGATAAATTAAGAAAGGCGCTACAGGATGACCCTGAATCCGTGCACAAACTTTTCTCTAATGATGTCGAGGGTGATGGAAGAGGGCTTATAAATCGGCTGGAAGATTCCATAGAACAGACGATGGGCAAAATTGAAGAACGTGCCGGGAAAGGTGCTCAAACCCTGGAGCAATATACAATGGGGAAAAGATTGAAGGATTTAAATAGTAGAATTGATTCCTTTGAAGATCGGCTGGTGAAAATTGAAGATCGATATTGGCGCCAGTTTACCCAAATGGAAAAAGCGATACAGAGGATGAATCAGCAATCCATGTATCTGTCTCAACAATTTGGCGGAATGTAATCTTTTTCATGCTAGAGAACTCCATGTCAAGATAAATTTGTGGGGTTTAACTCCAGGACTTGTTTTGACACTTTGTGAGAGGTGTCAAAACAAATTACCAATTAACACCTACTTACTGTAGCATGTATGATTTAACTACACCAAAAAGTGAGGATCTAAAATGGAAAAATACATCGATGTTATGAAACAATCAACAATGTTACAGGAAACAGCTTACGAAGGTCTTCAGCACATACAAGTATTACTAAAAGAAGGAAAATTTGAGGAATCCATTGCTTTGTTTAGCGAGACTGTTCAAGCCTTTTCATCGATTGAAGAGGCGGTTATAGGTTTACCTGATGAAATTTTAACGGAAGATAGCAAATCATTAACAACAGAAGTTAGAAATGCTTTTAACATTGTTGTAAGCTCCTATGAATTAAAAGAATATGGCAAAGTTCAAGAAGTCTTGCAATTCACATTGACGCCGAGATTTAAAAGGTGGATGGAAGAATTGGTTGAAGCCTTTACGCCGTATTTGGTTTCCTAATCAAATAAAAGAAGATGCCCATCCAGAATGAATTAACACTTTCATTCTGGATTTGTTTTCTCATTAGGAGTTAACTTCAATCACTTACCCCTGATTGAAACTCCCTACCTCTTCATGCACAATTTATATTTCCACACTGGCACCCCCACAAATGCAATGCTAAACTACATCGTCTTATGCATATAATAAACTATACAAGCACTCTAGCTTGTAATGTACTAGTATAGTATATCGTTGAAAAACCCCGTCAATTAGTGGTATCGACTATCAAGTATTGCAGAATGCCTAGGTTTAGCTAAGAAGTCAGATTACAAACAAATGTTCTGTTTTTGTGGTTATTTCAATGGAATTTGTGCTATACTATATACTAGATAATGTTCTTTTAGGGATTGGTCGGCTGGCCCTTTTGATAAAAAGGTGGTGAGGCCATTGAGTATTTACGAGGTAATTATGATCATGTTCGCATTTGGCACATTCTTAATTGCGCTACTCACACTCGTAATCAGAATAATCAATAAAAAATAGACCTCCCTATTAACCCGCAAAAGTGTTGATGGGAGAGGTCTATTCTTGGATAGCCGATCCCCTGGGGGAACCGCTTATCTTAGACCACAGTTGCAGCTGTGGTCTTTATAAGTATATGCATATTTATACCTATAGTATACCATATATCTGGGTAGTGAAAAGGAAAAAGGGTTACGTATAGTTATTATTATTTTATTTCAATTCTTTTCGAACATGATAACTGGATATTCTTGTGCCCTTACTTTTTTGCAATCCATTAGGCAAATTACGACACGTTGCGATTGTTTATTTCCTGGGTAATAATTCATATCTAAAATGGGTTGATTGTGATAAAAGTTGGGAGGAATTGACTAAGTAAAGATTTGACCTTTCGTTAAACTTGGTCTTGTTAACTGCTTGTTTTTATGAATTACCTTCACATCTAACTAACCTATTATTGAAGTTGAATTTTTTTAAAAGAATCATTAAAAGTAACAATTATTTTCATCGTAGTAAAACGTTCCAAATTATTGAATCCGTGTCAAAAAATATCTTTCACCACTTTAGATGTGCTATGATTGTAAGATGAGTTTGAGTAAGAAAGGAAGCGTCTTTGTGAATGTAGATAATACAATGTATAGGGATAATGTGAAGCGCGCGTATCGCTTCCTATTAATGTCCGGAATTATAGTGGTGGCCTTTAACTTACGTCCGGCAATTACATCAGTTGGGCCGGTAATTGGAATTATTCGTGATGACATTGGTCTTTCAAATTGGAGTGCAGGATTATTAACAAGTTTACCGTTAATTGCTTTTGCGGTGATGTCACCCCTCGCACCTAAGCTTGGTAATCGTGTTTCAAATGAGCGGGCATTGTTAATTGGACTTATTTTACTTCTGTTCGGGATTGCTGTTCGAACGGTATCATTAGTAGCCCTTCTATTTATTGGAACACTATTTGTTGGACTTGGGATTGCGATCTGTAACGTTCTTTTACCTGGAGTTATTAAGGAAAAATTTCCCGAAAAAGTGGAATTAATGACTGGGATATATTCGACAGCGATGGGTACTTTTGCTGCTACGGCGTCAGGAGTAAGTATTCCGATTGCAAAGGGATTAGGATTAGGGTGGCAAGCTGCATTAATTGTTTGGGCGATCCCAGCGATAATTGGTATCTCCATTTGGATTTATCTTAGTAAGAAAAATAAGTCTAATGATGGCGATGAAAAAGTAAGATATGCAAATACGGATGCTAATCGCATGTGGCGGTCCCCGTTAGCGTGGCAAGTTGCTTTATTTATGGGATTTCAATCTTTCCTATTTTATGTCACGATTTCATGGTTGCCTGAGATTTTACATGATTATGGAGTAAGCATAGGAACGGCTGGGTGGATGTTATCCATGACACAGATTATTGGCTTGCCTTTCAGTTTTCTTGTACCAGTAATTGCGGGAAAACTGAAATCACAATGGGGAATTGTGGTATTTCTGGGAGCAAGTGCTATTAGTGGGTATGTAGGATTACTTCTTGGTGATTCCTTTGTTGTAATGATTATTTGCTCACTTTTGATTGGGATAGCGCTTGGTGGTGTTTTTCCGTTGGCACTGACTTTTCTTGGGATGCGTGCCCGGACTGCTAAGCAAGCAGCTGAATTGTCTGGGATGGCGCAATCGCTTGGTTATTTATTAGCGGCAATAGGACCGATATTTATCGGATATTTATACGATGTAACACACGCATGGACAGTGCCGCTTCTAACTTTGATCGGTGTAGCGCTTATTGTAATTACGTTTGGTTCTTTAGCTGGACGAGACAAATTTGTGCTTGATGACTAAAGAAAACTACAAAAAGCTTTAAATATTGGAAGTGACACAATGCAACAAAGAACATATTCAATACGTGATTTTTACTTTTGGAAAATAACGATATGCTTGGCATTGGCATCGTTTTTTGTTTTTGCTAGTATGTACGCGGTCCAGCCACTCCTGCCTGTTTTCGTTGATGCATTTGGAGTGTCTGTGTCAACGTCAAGTTTGTCTATTTCACTGACGATCATTGGACTAATTGTCGGATTGATTGTACTAGGCTTCTTCTCTGATCGGAATGGCCGGACAGTTTTTATCAAATTTTCATTGCTTGGTTCTGTTATCCCATTCTTATTAATTCCGTTAACCGATTCGTTTATGATTTTGTTGGTATTGCGCTTGCTGCAGGGCTTTGCACTGGCAGGACTCCCTGCAGCATCACTTGCGTATTTAAACGAGGAGGTTGAGAAGCGTAGTGTTGGTGTTGCCACGGCACTTTATATTTCCAGTAATGCGCTAGGAGGCATGATGGGTCGGGTACTTACTGGTTTTATTACGGACCATTATTCATGGGAAACAGCATTTTATTTTTTGGCGGTTGTTGGTCTGGTGATCTTGATTGCCGTATTCATTATGTTACCGAAATCACAAAACTTTGAGCCTAGTAATCAATCATTTTCTCGTGATTTTGAAGCCTTTTTATTTCACTTAAAAAATCCTGCATTATTGCTTGTATTTGGTTTGGGGGTTGTCTTACAGTTCTCGTTTACTGGAATTTGGACGTACCTGCCGTTTCATTTGCAAGCAGATCCATTTTCCTTATCACTTGAGGCTGTTTCGAATATGTTTTTTGCCTATGGATTAGGAGTTGTCGGATCTCCGTTAGCTGGTTGGCTAGCTGGCCGTTTAGGATTACGGCGGGTTCGTATGGCGGGAATTGTGACACTTTCCATTGGTCTCTTTTTAACGTTAGCCCAGTCTGTGATCGTGATCGTAATAGGGTTATGTGTGGCCTGTCTTGGTTTTTTTACTGCGCATTCGCTTACAGCCGCATCAGTTAGCGAACAGGCCACACATCATAAAGGAAGTGCATCAAGTCTGTATCTAGTTGCCTATTATGTTGGTGTCTCGCTCGGTAGTTCAGCGCTCGCGCCGGTATGGAGTCGAACAGGCTGGTCAGGTCTTGTGCTGTTAACGGGGATTCTGCCTGTTGCTTATTTAGTTTTTATAACCATGATGCAAGCCCGCGCTAAAAAAGTAGCCCGAAACTGATCTGGAGGTGTCATTGATTTGCGATTGTTTATAGAGATAATTGGTTGGATTCTGACCGCATTTGGGGCATATTATGTATTTGAGGAAAATACATTAATCGTTCATTATGTTGTTTTGGTTATTGGAGTTATTTTACTTTTAATATCCATTCCATTTAAAAATATAAGAGGAAGAAAACGGTAAATAAAGGAAGAAGCAATGTGCATTGTGGCACTGCTTCTTCCTTTTTCTATTTTGGCTGCTTTCTAAAAGATTGTTGTTAATAAAATGCGACATAGTGTTTTATTGACCAGCGAAGTGTATTTCCGTAGCGGTGTAAGAACACCAATCATCGTCTCAGATAACGTCGCATTTTTTACCAATTAAAAAGTAACATTACGAAAAGAGCCTTTACTGTTTAAACATTTCCGGAACGTGTGTTAAATCAATTCCCCATACTAATGGGAGAAGGAAATAAACGGCTAGTGTTACTAAAATAATGCCAAGGATATTTAATGCAAAACCAGCCTTGGCCATGTCTGGAATCCGTAAATACCCTGAGCCGAAAACAACGGCATTTGGTGGTGTGGCAACCGGTAGCATGAAGGCACATGATGCGGCAACACCTGCTGCAACCATGACTGTATATGGGTGAACACCTAAAGCAATTGCGAGTGATGCCATGATTGGATACATCATGGATGCTGTTGCGGTGTTCGATGTTAGTTCGGTTAAGAAAATAACGAGTCCTGATACAACAAGCAAGACAAGGAAAATGTTTACTCCTTCCAGTGCGCTAAGCTGGTTACCGATCCACTCAGACAGACCTGAATTAACAAAACCTGCTGCAATGGCAAGGCCACCACCAAATAAAAGCAGGATTCCCCATGGTAATTTAACTGCAGTTTCCCAATCAAGCAGGAAGTCTCCCTTTTTGTTTTTCGCCGGAATGATGAATAGGGCAATTCCCGCAGTCATCGCGATAATGGCATCATTAATATTTTCATTCACATATGGTGCAAGTAAAAATGATCGGGTGATCCACGCAAAAGCGGCCAAGATGAAAACGGTAAATACAATTTTTTCTTCATATGAAGCCGCCCCAAGTTTCTTCCTCTCTGATTGAATGACTTCTTTTCCGCCTGGTAATGCTTTCAATTTTAACGGGTGAGCGACTTTAACTAGATAGAACCAGACAATTAAAATGAAGATCCATGCAAGTGGTACACCGAAAAGCATCCAACTTGCAAAGGACATTTCAATACCATATGTTTTTTCAATGGCACCGGCAAGCAATGTATTCGGTGGAGTTCCGATTAATGTTGCGATACCGCCAAGTGAAGCAGAGTACGCGATACCAAGCATGAGTGCTTTGCCGAATCCGAAGTTTTCTTTTGATGTATCGATGGAATCATCATCTTTTAGTGCCTCTGATACTTGATAGATAATCGCCAGGCCAATCGGTACCATCATCATGGCTGTTGCGGTGTTGGAAATCCACATCGATAAAAATCCAGTCGCAACCATGAATCCAAGAATAATTCGATCTGTATTTGTTCCAATAATGGAAATAATGCTAAGTGCGATTCGCTTATGCAGATTCCATTTTTCCATTGCGAGCGCTATCATAAATCCACCCATGAAAAGGAAAATCGTATCATCGCCATATGAAGATGTGGTTGTGTCGATGTCCAATCCTCCTGAAAGCGGAAATAAAATGATTGGCAAAAGCGATGTTGCCGGAATCGGAATTGCCTCGGTCATCCACCAAACGGCAATCCAGATCGTACTTGCCAAGATGGCTTGCCCTTCTGTTGATAAGCCCTCAGGTGAAAAAAATACTAGCGTTAATAAAAATAAGATAGGTCCTAAAAATAGTCCAATTAATTGTGCGGGCTTATAATTACGATCATTTTTTCCACTTCCACCACTGCCAGATTCGGCGGTGTTTTTTTTGCCTCCCGAGGTAGCGTTGGATGTATTAGTTCTGACAAAAAAGCTTAATAACTCTTTTGCCTGGTCATGCTTGTCCCATAACCAATTCCAGGTTGTTGAAAACATGCTAATTCTCCTTTGCTGTTGCAAGTTTATCTAATTCTACTAATTAATTTCACAATATAGTGAGGTTTAGAGATTCGCCACCTATCATTTGGTGACTTTTTAACCTCTAATAGAATTAAATCTATTATACAAATTTTATGAAGGTACAACAAGGAAAAAATGTAGGCGCTTTCAAAAGGGCTTTTGTATTATTTAGTCGGAACATTTGCTGGAATTATGCTACAATTCTAGTAATAGAATATATTTCGGAGGCGTCATCTATGGATTTTGTGATAAAGCCTGTTGGAGATAATGCGATAATCGTTCAGTTTGCAGAAAATGTTTCACCAAAATTAAACGCGAAAATTAAAGCATTTTGCCGGGAAATAGACAACACATTAACAGAGTATCTAATGGAATTGGTGCCGGCTTTTGATTCGGTGACCATCTATTATCATGTTCATCGGATTACATATAAAGAAATCTGCGAAAGAGTCTTGAGAGTAGCATCAAATATACAGCTTGATGTAGGAGTTTCATCCCAGCTCGTCCATGTTCCAGTTTTATATGGGGCTGAATATGGTCCTGACCTAGAACGTGTGGCAAAATTTAATCAATTATCCGTTGAAGATGTCATTGAGATTCACCAAAATAATGACTATCTTGTCTATATGCTAGGATTTTTACCAGGCTTTCCTTATCTTGGTGGAATGGATCGTAAAATTGCTACACCACGGCTGGATCAACCACGTCAATCGGTATTTGCTGGTGCAGTTGGTATTGCCCATGAACAGACGGGAGTTTACCCTATGGCATCTCCTGGTGGCTGGAATATTATTGGGAAAACGCCATTAACTTTATTTGATCAAGTTAATCAGGAATTTTTGTTGCAGGCTGGTAATTATGTCCGGTTTTATGAAGTGTCACAGGAAGCTTTTGCGGAAATTGAAAAGGAAGTAGCTGCTGGAACGTTTGATGTGAAGATTTCGGAAAAATAACAAGGAGGGGGATTTAACTTGGAAATTGACTTGAATTGTGACATGGGCGAAAGTTTTGGTCCTTATACAATCGGTGCCGATGCAGAGTTGATGAACTATATTACGTCTGCGAACATTGCCTGTGGGGCGCATGCAGGGGATCCGAATGTGATGGATCGGACTGTCAGATTGGCAAAAAAACATGGCGTGGGAGTTGGCGCCCATCCTGGATTTCCTGATCTAGCAGGATTTGGTCGGCGGATGATAGATTTCTCCCCTGATGAAATCTATCGAATGGTTGTCTATCAAATTGGTGGGTTGCAAGCCTTCTGCACCATTCATGATGTGAAAATTCAGCATGTGAAGCCACATGGGGCACTTTATAATCTAGCAGCACGAGATAGAGAGACAGCGGATGTCATTGCCAAGGCAGTCTATGATGTTGATTCCACATTACTACTATATGGATTAGCTGGAGGTGAACTGTTAACAGCTGGTCGGGAGCTTGGACTCCGCGTTGTATCAGAAGTTTTTGCTGATCGAACGTATCAACATGATGGCCGTTTGACACCGCGAAGGGAATCTGGTGCGTTGGTTGACAATGTTGGCGATGCAGTCGCACAGGTAGAGAAAATGGTACATGATGGTGTGGTTGAGGCGGTTAATGGAGATTTTGTTGAAATCACGGCTGATACTGTGTGTGTGCACGGTGATGGGGGGAATGCCGTAACATATGCCAAAAAACTGCGCCGATCACTGGAAGATAGTGGAATCACAGTTCGCGCTATTGGTAAATGAATTAAGTGTTGGGAGTAGTATCTAAAAACTTCATATCAAGCAACTGTTAAAACGGGGGAAAACGTCATGCCAAGTAAGGAAATTTTTAAAATACATAAACCAGGTGTGCTGACAACATTTCAAGATATGGGACGCACAGGGTATCAGCGTTTCGGAGTTCCAGTTTCTGGTGCAATGGACACATTTGCGCTCCAAATAGCCAATATCCTTATCGGAAATCCATGCGATGAAGCATGTTTGGAAGTTACTTTAATCGGACCGGAATTAGAGGCATGTCAGCAGCTTACGTTAGCAATTACCGGTGCAGATTTACAGCCCGTGGTAAATGGTAGCTCAGTTCCCATGTGGAAATCATTTCATATGGAAAAAGGAGATTGTCTGACATTTGGCAGGCATCAGTCGGGCGTTCGTGCCTATATTGCCGTTGCGGGAGGCTTTGATGCACCGATTTTCTTTGAAAGCAAATCAACAGATGGCAATAGTGGATTCGGGAAGATGCTTAAAAAGGATGAAACTATCCATGGATACGATACCATAAGTCGTCCAGGAATCGGGTTAGCCAATCATTCGATTCCGATGTACAAAAAGTCGATAGATGTTGCTGTTATTGAGGGTCCACACTCGGATTGTTTTGCTGAACAGGACCGAGAGGCTTTTTTCCAAACATCGTATACAGTTGGTGCTAATTCAAATCGAATGGGCTACCGTCTACAGGCTGAAAATGCGGAAGTTGAACCGTTGGGCGAAATTTGGTCCGATGCTACTCCATTTGGCGGTATCCAGATCCCACCTAATAGGCAACCGATTATCTTGATGGCCGATCGTCAAACGACAGGCGGTTACCCCCGAATTGGCACGGTCATCTCTAGTGATTTACCAAAAATCGCTCAGCTTCCTCCACGGGGAACAATTCGCTTTCATTCGATCTCAGTTGCTGAAGCTCAACAGCGAGCAATAGAAATGGAATCCTTTTTATTTTGTTTGGACAAATTTCGCCATGGGTTAGGAGAATGAAGCGATGATCACAGACGAACAAGATGTCATTCAAGTGATAAAAGAAGATCCTTGGATGATGGAAGCTTTACATATGGTGCAATCATTAAAGTTGCCTGACTGGTGGATTTGTGCAGGATTTATTCGCTCAAAAATTTGGGATGTGTTGCATGAGTATAGGCAAAGAACTGCTATTCAAGATGTTGATGTAATTTACTTTGACAAGGAAAATAGTAACGAAGCCGAAGAAAAACAATGGGAAAATGTTTTAAAAAAGGCCAACCCTATCTATCCATGGTCCGTGAAAAACGAGGCCCGCATGCATTTAGTTAATCGTATTCCGCCGTACAAATCGTCTGAGGACGCAATCGCCAAGTTCCCAGAAACGGCAACCTCATTAGGGGTTAAACTGGATGAAGAAGATAACATCACCTTAACCGCGCCACATGGGATAAGTGACGTTGCTAACATGCATGTAAAACCAACGCCATCTTTTCAAGAACATCCAGAGCTAATGACAATCTATTATCAACGCACAAACAAGAAGAATTGGCAGTTCAACTGGCCGAAAGTAACAATTGAAACCTGATTTAGCTTTCTAGCGGATGAGAACATCGGCGCGAGGGAGAAAACATCGTCCCGAGAGCTAGAACATCGTCCGAAAAGCGAAACATCGGCGCGAGAGCAGAAACATCGTCCCGAGAGCGAGAACATCGGCGCGAGAGCAGAAACATCGTCCCGAGAGCAGAAACATCGTCCTGAGAGCGAGAACATCGGCGCGAGGGAGAAAACATCGTCCCGAAAGCAAGAACATCGTCCCAAGCGTGGAAACATCATCCGAAGAGTGGCTGCATATAAACATAAGGAGTGATCTATTTGAAAAAGTTATTACTAACAGGATTTGAACCTTTTTTGGAGTTCCCAATTAATCCAACAGCAGATATTGCAAAAGAGTTAGATGGCACGAAAATTAATGATTACGAGATTACAAGTGAAATTTTGACGGTTGATTTTCATCAATCAGGGACAGCAATGATCGAAAAAATTAAAGAGCATGATCCAGATGCCGTAATTGCGTTAGGGCTTGCTGGTGGTCGGCATTGTGTTACACCTGAACGGGTGGCGATTAACTGTAATGATGGTCCAAAAGATAATCGTGGGTATGAGCCTAAGGGTGAGCGGATTTTTGCAGAAGGCCCCGATGCTTATTTTTCGACATTGCCGATATATGAAATGATTCAGTCCATGAAGGAAGCTGGACTTCCAGCAAAAATATCTAACACGGCTGGCACATATTTATGCAATAATGTCATGTATCATGCCATACATTATTATAGTGTAAACAACTTGGATCGTAAGGCGGGGTTTATTCATGTTCCAGCTTCACACGCACTTGCTTTAGAAAAAAGTCTACCAAGCTGGTCGCATGAAGATCTGGTAAAAGCAATAAGAATTGCCATTACGTGTTTGAATTAGTAAACTTAAAAAATAGTTGGAAAAGGTGAGCTGAATGGGTAATCATCCCAAAATTGATGTGCCGGCTAGTAAGTGGGAGAAATTGTTCAATTTACTATCAGTAATACTGCTTGTAAGCTCTATTGTATATGTTGTGCAAGCGTATGCTAGTTTACCAGAGACGATACCGACGCATTTCAATGCCAAAGGTGAAGCGAATGGCTGGGGAAACAAAGCAATTATTTTTCTAATGCCTGGTATTGCTACCTTTGTCTGCTTTTTGCCAATGTATTTTCTGAGTAAAGCACCACACATCTTCAATTATACGGTAAAGGTTACGGAGGAAAATGCACCGCGTTTGTATCCAAAAGCACGTTTATTTATGACTGTAGTTAATTTTGAGACCGTAGCAATTTTAACTTATATAGCTTGGGAAATGGTGCAATCAGCAAGAGCTGTTCCCACATTAGGAGTATGGTTTACCTTCGTTGTGGTAGCAGTTCCATTAATTACTATTATTGTGTTTATGATCCAGATGAACCGGCTGAAGTGAGTGTAATAGCTTTTCAAAAATTCTCCCTCAACATTCCGATTGATTCGTCACCTGAAATAGCTTAAAATAGTCTAATCGAGAATGTACAGAAGGTGAGATGAGGGGTGTGCCTAAGTTTATTTGGGTGCTAGTAATTGCGACGACTGTCAATGTTACGGGGGCTTCATTTTTGTGGCCGTTGAATACGATTTATATGCATAATGAACTCGGTAAAAGTTTGGCTTTTGCCGGGGTTATTTTAATGTTTAACCAAGCTGCGTCTATTGCTGGTAATTTAATTGGCGGGATGTTATTTGATAAATTCAGTGCGTATAAAACGATTCTCTATGGGACAGGTTTAGCGATGAGTTCAGCGGTTTTTCTATCGTTTAATCATAGCATTTTACCGTATTCCATTTTACTCGTTTTGATTGGTTTTGGTACTGGAATTACTTGGCCGGTGATGTTTGCAATGGCAGGTTCGGTATGGCCTAATGGTGGACGACGGGCATTTAATGCGATTTATGTGGCACAGAATTTAGGTGTTGCCCTTGGCGCGACGATCGGTGGTTACGTGGCGAACGTATCATTTAATTATATATTTATTGCGAATGCCTCGTTATTTGCGGTGTTTTTTATCATTGTACTTGTTGCATTTAAAGAGATGGATAATAAGCGTGATCCGCAAATGAATACTACAATCATTGAACAGAGTGGAAAAATTAAAAATAAGTCAGCATTTATCGCGTTAATTATTTTGTGTGGGGGACTTTTTGTAGCGTGGATTGCGTACAGTCAGTGGCAGTCAACAATTGCATCCCATACACAAGACATAGGCATTCCACTGGACTTATATAGTACATTGTGGGCGATTAATGGTTTCCTAATTGTGCTTGGTCAGCCATTGGTGAAATGGGTTACAACTAAAATTACGTCACAAAAAAAACACATTTATATTGGTAACTCCATTTTATTTATTTCGTTTTTGATTGCAATGTTTGCAGAGGAATTTACGATGTTTGCAGTTGCAATGGTTATTTTGACAGTGGGAGAAATGCTAATGTGGCCAGCAGTTCCAACGATTGCCAGTGAGCTTGCACCAAAAGGTCGAGCAGGTTTTTACCAAGGTTTTGTAAATAGTGTAGCTGCAGCGGGTCGAATGATTGGACCAGTGTTTGGCGGATTGATTGTTGATTTATTTAATATTCAATTGTTATTTTTTGTACTACTTTTTCTTTTGTTCATTCCGTATTTAACAACCTATTTATACGATCGGGGTGTTCGAGAGACAGAAGCAGGATAAATAATGCGAGCAGGAGTGTGTAAATAATGGAAAAAAAGCATGAAATTAAATTAGTGGCCTTAGATATGGATGGGACGTTACTAACGAGTGAACACGAAATCACCGATTCAACACGTCAGGTGATTAAGAGGGCGTTAGCCAATGATGTGCACGTGGTGTTAAGTACCGGGCGTTGGCTTGGTTCGTGCAAACCATTTGCCGATTCACTAAATTTGCCGTCCTATTTGGTAACCGTTAATGGTGGAGAAATATGGACTGTACATAACGAGTTGCTTGAGCGTCACTTAATTGATACAAAATTGATGGAAATGATGTGGGAATTAGGAGTAGAAAATGAGCTGACTAGTTGGATGGTTTCCACTGATAATGTATGGTATGATACTCGTCCGGAAAACTTTTATGATCATGAGTGGCTTAAAATTGGCTTTGATTCTCATGATAAAGCGAAACTAGACAACCTTGTAAAGAAGCTTTCCTATCATGAGGAATTAGAGTTAACCAATTCAATGGCAACAAATGTGGAGGTTAATCCGATTGGTGTTAATAAGGCAAATGCGCTTGCCTCTGTTTGTGAACGGATTGGTATCACAATGGACAATGTAATGGCTGTTGGCGATAGTTTAAATGATATTAAGATGATCCAACAGGCTGGAATTGGTGTTGCCATGGGGAATGCACAGGATGCGGTTAAACAAGCTGCCTATTTTGTGACGGATACAAACAATCAAGATGGTGTTGCACAAGCGATTGAACGATTTGTGCTATAAAAGATTGAAGTGGATTTTCGGGATAGATATCAGAAAATCCACTGTTTGTATAAAATTATCATTTTTGGTAAATCCTTAAAAATGATGGTCATTTTTTTGGAGGATTTATTTAATCTTATCTGGAATGGTTGTCTACCCTTTCTTTGTGTGCCGGAAAGGAGTATAATAGTAGGAGTACCATGAAAGGGGTTGCTATCATGTCATTTTCACGTGGACCAAAAGAACCGGTTCAGGAAGTGGAAACAAACGTCTGGTCTTGTACAAGTGATGATTGTCAAGGTTGGATGCGTGAGTCGTACAGCTTTAATGAAGAGCCAGAATGTCCATTATGCCATTCTAAAATGAATCAGGAAGTTCGCATGCTTCCCGAATTGAAGTAATGAATGGATGATTAGCTGAAGCTTTTTCTTAAAGGTTTATAAATGAAAGCAAGCTCTTTTTTTTATGTTCATATATATTTTGTTTGAGATGTCTGATTTGGCATCTTTTTTATATATCGAAAAGGATTAGCTTCAGCAGCTAAAAAACAAACTCTATTAAATAGGGTTTGTTTTTTTATGAAGGGTCTTCTCATAATGTTTGTTGCTTTTTTTATTTCGTAGTTGATATATAATGCGACGTAACTACAAAATTGCTATTACGCCGTTCCGGAAATACACTACGCTTTCCGCGGGCGGCTGCTGAGCCTCCTCGAGCTGCCGCTCTGCGGGGTCTCACCTAGGCCTTTCCTCCCGCTGGAGTCTACGTGTATTTCCTCTCACTGGTATTGCATTTACTAACATTAGCTGTAGTGGAAAGTGTTCTATAAGTATCCTACCACTTCACTAGTCCGGGTGAGTGGAGGGTAGTGACTCCTCGAAAAAGAAAAGCATTTTTTCTTCGTGCGATGCATCGCTGACGAAGCCTTCCTTGTCCTGCGGGAACAGTACGTGTCCGAAGACTCCGCAGAGTGGTTTTCTCGGGGATGCTGACGCGGAAAGCATCCACCCGGAGCGATCCCGGACGGCGGGTTATAGAAAAAGATCCCAGCAGTTACATCGCATTTTATATTTATTGTGTAACAAAGCAACAATCCTTTAGAAAACAGTTTTTATAAAAGTTACTCGCTAGATATTATTAAATTGTTGGAATAATTCTAAAAAAATTGGTATAATCTTAAGTAGATAGTTATTCAGCATGGTTTTCTATCAATCTCTTTTGTAAGCGTTGTCAAAACATATAAGGAGGAATGAAGCAATGAGATATGCTAATCCGAATACAGAGGATGCCAAGGTACATTTTAAGGAACGGTATGATAATTTTATAGGTGGAGAGTACAGGGCACCTGCAAGTGGTAAGTATTTTGAAAATGTGAGTCCTGTTACTGGCAAAGTGTTTTGTGAGATTGCTAGATCGAATAAAGAAGATGTGGAGGCTGCTGTGGAAGCCGCCTATGCAGCAAAAGATGCGTGGGGAAAAACATCTGTAGCAGAACGGGCTAATATTTTAAACAAAATTGCAGATCGAATTGAAGAAAATATGGAAATGCTTGCAGTAGCGGAAACGTGGGATAACGGAAAGGCTGTACGGGAACCACTTGCTGCCGATTTACCATTGGCAGCCGACCATTTTCGCTATTTTGCCGGGGCAATCCGCGCACAAGAAGGCGGTATCAGCCAGATTGATAATGATACAGTTGCTTATCATTTCCATGAGCCACTCGGCGTTGTTGGACAAATCATACCTTGGAACTTCCCACTTTTAATGGCAACATGGAAACTAGCACCAGCGCTTGCTGCAGGAAACTGTGTTGTCTTAAAACCTGCTGAACAAACACCTGCATCGATTCATGTATTGCTAGACGTGATAAAAGACTTATTGCCGGCAGGTGTAGTAAATGTTGTCAATGGTTTCGGGGTAGAAGCAGGGAAGCCATTAGCAACGAACAGCCGCATCTCCAAAGTGGCCTTCACTGGTGAAACAACAACCGGACGTTTAATTATGCAATATGCATCTGAAAATATCATTCCGGTGACACTTGAGCTTGGCGGAAAATCACCAAATATTTTCTTTGAAGATGTCATGGATGAAGATGACGGATTTTTGGACAAAGCGATCGAAGGACTTGTCATGTTTGCACTGAATCAAGGGGAAGTTTGTACATGCCCATCGCGGGCACTTGTGCATGAATCGATTTACGACAAATTTATGGAGCGTGCTGTTGAACGGGTAAACCAAATTAAAATTGGTCATCCTTTAGACACAGAAACAATGATGGGGGCTCAAGCATCACAAGAACAAATGGAAAAAATTAAATCGTATTTGGATATTGGAAATCAAGAAGGTGCAGAACTCGTTGTTGGTGGTAATGTGAATCAACTAGCCGATGATGATTTAGCTGAAGGTTACTATATTGAGCCGACCATATTTAAAGGTGATAATAAAATGCGGATTTTCCAAGAGGAGATTTTTGGTCCAGTTCTATCTGTTGCAACGTTTAAAGATAAAGAAGAAGCAATGGAAATCGCCAATGACACATTGTACGGTTTAGGTGCTGGTGTGTGGACGCGTAATATTAATACAGCATATCGCTTTGGGCGTGGCATTGAAGCTGGACGTGTCTGGACAAATTGTTACCATCAATATCCAGCACACGCTGCATTCGGTGGTTATAAGAAATCAGGAATCGGCCGGGAAAATCATTTAATGATGCTTGACCACTATCAACAAACGAAAAACTTGTTAATAAGTTATAGTGAAGGTCCAGCTGGGCTTTTCTAAATAAGTAACGCTTTGTTTTACAGGGGGAGGTGGGTGATTTGATGGGTCACCCACCTATTTTTAACATTGCTGAAGAAGGGGTGTGAAAAATGGTTGAACGTGTAACGGTAACCGATGAGGCGCTGACATTAATTAATACACTAAAAGAAATGCACGGACCGTTGATGTTTCACCAGTCTGGAGGTTGCTGCGATGGGAGTTCACCAATGTGTTATCCACGAGATGAATTTAGAGTTGGTGAATCCGATATTTTACTAGGTGAGATTGGTGATACACCATTTTATATGTCCAAGGATCAATACGAATACTGGCAACATACCCAGCTGATCATTGATGCAGTAGATGGTCGCGGTGGAATGTTTTCATTAGAAGGTCCTGAGGGGAAGCGATTTTTGACGAGGTCGAGAGTGTTTACTGAGGAAGAGCGAGCAGAATTAACGTAAAGTGGTGATGAGCCGTGCGGGGAAAGTTCTCTGCATGGCTTTTTTGTGTAAACAAACATTTAATGGTGGAACAGTTTCTTTTAAATATGGGATTATGGGAGTGTATCACGTTTATCAATTATGTTGTTTTCGAAATGATTGATATTAGCTATGATTGATATTAGCTAGAATCATAGAATTACATAATAAAGCTCACAAGGTTCACAATTTCCTATTCATGCATAAATTAATAAAGAAGTAATTAAATTAAAAGGATGTGTTTTCCTTTGTCTCAAAAAGAATATTATTATGTTTATGGTCATACAGCGTCTGGATTACAAGATTTTTTGCCGTCCAACATAACGAACGTGAAACATGTTTTTGTTTTAAATCATCCATCGCTGAAAATTAAGACTGCAATAATAAAGCAATTTATTAATCACTATGAAAACCATGCAATTCTGGAAATTATAAAAAGTGTTCATGGTGAGGACTACTTAGATGGTGTGATTGTGCGCGACGAGTCTGTTGCAATCATAGCAGAGCCCAATTCAAAAATTGATAACGTCGTACATGTAGATTTAAAAAAATATTATGAAGTGAAAAATATTGATGATCGTCTTTTAGGCAAAGAAAGGTCAGAGATCGAATCAGCCTATAAAAACTTTGCTACTGGTTTAAAAGTCCATGACAAACTAGAAGAAATTTACATCAACCAAATGGATTTTAACCGTGCCGATCAACTTGCATTTGAATTTATCAATGATCTTCTTCAATCCCAGCCAAAACGAGAAAAGGAAGGATACATCTACCGCCGTCTTTTTGGTACAAATACATCTGATGGCGTTGTAAATGTTGTCCCAGAGATTATTGAAACGATTGCTAATGTATATTTTATTAAAGGTCGTGCAGGAACAGGAAAGTCAATTTTTATGAAAAAAATTGCAAAGGCATGTATAGATCGCGGTTTGGATGTTGAATTGTATCACTGTAGTTTTGATCCAAATAGTATTGATATGGTACTTGTTCGGGAGCTTGATTTTTGTATATTTGACAGCACTGATCCGCATGAATTTTTTCCACAACGAGACGGCGATCAAATTATTGACTTATACGAGGAACTGGTTGCGCCTGGAACGGATGAGAAGTATGCGGAGCAAATTAACAAAACGAATAGCACCTATAAATCGTACATGAAAAAGGGAATTGAAAATTTAAAGAAGGCGGGGAGCTACCGGGAGCATATGGAGTCAGCATATACACAACCAGATAAAAACGAGTTGTATAAAATTGTAGATAATATTGTTATGGAGCTTCACTAATACATTAATGCCAGCTATTTAAGTAGCTGGCATTTGTTGAAACGAGTTAAAATTAATTATTTCCAAGTTTTACCCTTGCAATCCATTTTAAAATCTTGTAAAATTAGTTAACTGAAAATTATGAGTATAATTAAAATTAGGGGTTGGTTGGATGGTCACTGTTAAAATGCTGAAGCCTTACTATATAAAAGCAGATGACGATTATGTACGGGTGATTTTGGCGTACCAGTATTTCGCAATCGTTGTTCATGATCAACTTTATCATTTTGTTCCAATTGAGGCAAAAGAAATTCGGATAAATCGTAGAACCCAAAAAGTAGATAATATTGAGGACAAATTTGCATTCCAAAAAGGCAAGGACATCATCCACATTGCTATGACTGAACTAATATCCCTTCCTGATTTCTTGATTCAGCTTCGTAAAATTGCACAACCGTATTATCATAAAGAATTTAAAAGTAAAAAGGCATCCAAAAATGAAATCGCTATCATAATTGATGAATTGGAACAGGATAATGTAAAACGATTAATTGACAAAGCACTTGATGAACGAAATGAACAGGCATTTTATTCACTGGTAAAATGGTTATAATCAACGGGGCAGAGGCATTCTAACACAGAGTGTCTCTGTTTTTTAAAAAATGTGGTTTACTTCTTTTTAATATGGGGTACTGTAATTGTAACATTTTTCACGCATTTCAAAAAGGAGTTTGATGAATATATGGTAACTGTAAAAGAATTGAAACCGTATCATATTAAAGTTGATGCAGATTATGTCCGTGTGATTTTAGCATATAACTATTTTGCTGTATGTGTTGATGAAGAAGAATATGAATTTGTTCCTGTTAAGGCAAAGGAAATTAAGGTTGACCGCAGAACAAAACGCATCAAAAATATGGAGGATACATTTGCCTTTCAAAAAGGGAAAAACATTATTCATTTTGCAATGGCTGATCTAATATATCTTCCGGAATTCCTGATTCAACTGCACACCATTGCTGGTCCATATTATATAAAGGACGAAAATAAAACTACAATTGACACAACCATGGATAACCAAGCAATTATGGATGAATTAGAACAGCAAAATATAAAAAGGTTGATTGATAAAGCGTTAGATGAGAAGGATGAAGAAGCATTTTATTCATTGGTTAAATTACTTTAAAGCAAATCCTTAGTGGATTTGTTTTTTACTTTATGCATAAAATTTTATAGGATTAATAGAAAAAAATACCCGATTTGATTTGTAAAAATGATAGTTCTGTTTAAACTAATGGTTATATGCCGGTTGTGAAAGTTCACTTAACCTCCTATTCTGATTTCGATAATATTCTTTCTGATGAAAATAATTTGTGATAGTATTGAAAAAATTAAAGTAAGGTGCATTAGCAGAGATTTTTTTATTTTTATATGATAAACAGTTTACAACATCTAAAGAGTAGGCACTTTATTTTATTCAACTAGAAACGCTTAAGGAAGGTGCTACAATGGCAAAAGGGAAAACGAGTAATACGAATTTCAAACCATACGTTTCTGCTTCTGAAAAACGGCCCGAATTTACGATTACTGCAATGATTATCGGTGCTGTCTTGGCAATTGTCTTCGGTGCAGCCAACGCGTATTTAGGTCTCATCGTGGGGATGACCGTTTCTGCATCGATTCCAGCAGCAGTTATTTCGATGGCAATTTTACGGGTTATTATGAAACGGACGTCTATTTTAGAAAACAATATTGTACAAACCATTACTTCAACCGGAGAGTCACTAGCTGCGGGTGTTATTTTTACTTTACCAGCATTGTTTATATGGCAGTTGCAGCCTAGTTTGACAACAATTGCAATTATCGCCTTAGCGGGTGGGATTTTAGGTGTTGTATTGATGATTCCATTGCGGCGGGCATTAATCGTCAATGAGCATGATACACTGCCATATCCAGAAGGTACGGCATGTGCTGAAGTGCTTGTTGCTGGTGAAGAAGGTGGAAAAGGGGCAAAATTAATTTTTGGCGGACTCGGAATTGGTGCACTATTTAAATTTCTAACAGATGCAGTCAAAGCTTTTCCATCTGAGATCGAATGGGAAATTTATAAATTCAAAAATGCAGCGATTGGAATGGATATTCTTCCTTCATTGTTAGGGGTTGGATTTATCATTGGTCCGCGTATTGCAGCATTTATGCTTGCAGGCGGTGTACTTGGCTGGCTAGGTATTATTCCTTTAATCAGTTATATCGGTGATTTTGCCAATACGGCTATATACCCTGCTGAAGTACCGATCAGTGAAATGAATTTCCATGACATTTGGGGAAATTACTTACGCTACATTGGTGCTGGTGCTGTAGCATTTGGTGGTATTGTTGGTCTTGTTAAAACATTGCCGACAGTTGCTTCTTCATTTACTGGGGCTATTAAAGGTTATAAAGACGCCAATGATACGGAAGATTTACGAACGGATAAAGATATTCCAATGTCAGCTATCGTTATTTTAACAATTGTGTTTATTGGGGTTTTAATTTTCTTCCCACATATTGAAATTGGTATAATTGGGGCGATCTTGTTACTTATTTTTGGATTTTTCTTCGTAACAGTTTCATCACGAATTGTTGGAATTGTTGGGAGCTCATCAAATCCTGTTTCCGGACTGACGATTGGAGCACTTATTTTTATTTCCCTTATTTTGAGTGTTGTTGGTCAAAGTGGACAGGCTGGGATGGTCACGTCAATTATCATAGGTGCTGTCGTTTGTATTGCCGCAGCAATTGCTGGGGATACTTCACAGGATTTAAAAACCGGTTATATTGTGGGTTCAACACCGAAGTGGCAGCAAATTGCTCAACTATATGGGGTGCTCATTACAAGTATCGTAATCGGATTTATTTTGGTTTTGCTAGATAATGCATATGGATTTGGTTCTTCTGAGTTGCCAGCACCACAGGCAGTCTTGATGTCGATGATCGTTGAAGGAATTATGCATGGAGATTTACCTTGGAACTTAATTTTTATTGGTATGGCGATTGCAGCAGTGGTTGAATTATTTGGGATTGGCTCCTTGCCATTTGCAGTTGGACTTTACCTTCCAATTCATTTAACAACACCGATTATGCTAGGTGGTGTTATCCGTGGCATCATTACACGCCGTACGAAAAACAAAGAAGCCTTGAAGGAAAAAAGTGAACGTGGCATCCTACTTTCATCTGGTTACATTGCTGGTGAGGCACTGATGGGAGTGATTGTCGCACTGGTTGTGACAGCGGGTGTGACATTACCGACTGATACGATCTTTGGGCCGATTGCCTCGATTATCGCAATGGCGGCTGTTACCTTGTATCTGTACTATATAGTAAGTAAACGAACAGGTGAATAGGAAAATAAAGAGTCATCTCTTATAAATAGGGATGGCTTTTTTGATGGTTTAAAATATTAATGAATAGTCAGATATGATATAATTTTCCTTATTATTACTTTTCGAAATAGGGGGAAATCATCATGAAGGTAGACAGCCTATATAATCCATATCCATCTCAACGCATGACGACGTATAGTAAAAATGGGATGGTAGCAACGTCACAGCCACTTGCTGCAGAAGCTGGCCGTGATATATTGAAAAAGGGCGGAAATGCAGTGGATGCGGCAATTGCGACAGCTGCGTGTTTAACCGTAGTAGAGCCAACGTCAAACGGAATTGGCGGCGATGCATTTGCAATTGTTTGGATGAAAGATAAATTATACGGGATAAATGGAAGCGGTCCATCGCCGAAATCCATTTCAATTGATGCTGTAAAAGATCTTGGATATGAGGAAATCCCGACACATGGGTTTATACCGGTTACCGTTCCTGGTGTACCAGCAACATGGGCGGCATTGTCCGATCGCTTTGGAAAATTACCTTTAAGGGAAGCGCTGCAACCGGCAATTGATCATGCGCGAAATGGGTTTGCAATCACACCGGTTTTGGGGAAATACTGGCAAAAGGCGTATGACATTTTTAGTGAGCACTTAACTAGTGAAGAATATGTATACTGGTTTGAAACATTTGCTAAAAATGGAGTACCACAAATAGGAGATGTATGGACATCAGAAGACCATGCCCGTACACTTGAAGAAATTGGCGATACGAATGCAAAGTCCTTTTATCATGGTGCTTTAGCTGAAAAAATTGCTGCATTTTCTAAAAAATATAATGGTTTTTTAACGGCAAAAGACTTAGCAAACTTTCAGGTGGAATGGGTGGATCCCATAGCCGTTCATTATCATGGCTATGACGTCTGGGAAATTCCGCCAAATGGGCAAGGAATAGCAGCACTAATGGCGTTAAATATTGCCAAAGGATTTGATTTTACCGAAAAAGAAACCGTTGATACATATCATAAACAAATCGAGGCAATAAAATTAGCATTTGCTGATGGTTTTAAACATATTACAGAGGAAAAAAGCATGCATGTGGCGACTGAGGATCTATTAAATGAGGCCTATACTGATGCGAGACGTAAGCTTATTGGCGATAAGGCATTACAACCAGAAGCAGGCGAACCCCCTCGTGGTGGAACTGTTTATTTGGCTACAGCAGATGGTGATGGAAATATGGTATCATTCATTCAGAGCAACTATATGGGATTTGGTTCTGGACTTGTTGTGCCAGGGACAGGCATTGCTTTACAAAACCGAGGTAAAAATTTTTCTATGGAACCTACCCACGTGAACAAGTTAGCGGGTGGAAAGAAGGCATTCAACACAATTATTCCCGGATTTTTAACGAAGGCTAACAAAGCAGTGGGGCCATTTGGTGTAATGGGCGGCTACATGCAGCCACAGGGGCATCTGCAGGTTGTGATGAATACAGTCGATTTTGGTCTAAATCCACAAGCGGCATTGGATGCACCAAGATGGCAATGGACAAATGACAAAAACATTATCGTTGAACCTGGATTTCCCTTACATATTGCTCAAGCATTGGCAAGAAAAGGCCATGTCGTAAAATACGCTAGCGACAATGGTGGCTTTGGACGGGGCCAGATTATTTGGCGAAACCCAGAAACCGGTGTGTTAATGGGCGGGACAGAAAGCAGGACAGACGGAAGTATTGCTGTATTTTAGATTGGGACATGGGGACAGGTTTGTTGTCCCACTTGAATTTGAGGCAGAATATGGGGAGGCGTGTGGGACAAGAAACCTGTCCCCGTGTCCCTGCTTAATCATATTATAAACTAGAAAGGGGCATTCCTTTTGCAGCAACAATGGAACTTATTTATAGCTTTTTTTCGAGTGGGTATGCTCGGCTATGGTGGAGGGCCGGGATCCATTCCGTTAATACATAAAGAAGTAGTTGATAAATATAAATGGATGAGCGGTGAGGAGTTTGGCGATTTATTAGCATTAGCAAATACGCTTCCCGGCCCGATCGCAACAAAATTAGCAGGCTATATTGGACATCGGGTTGCGGGTTTTTGGGGTATGCTTAATGGTGTTATTGCCTCGATTTTACCGACAATTGTTCTGATGATTGTGCTGCTTTCATCGTTATCGAGTATTAAAGATGTCTCATGGGTTGAGGGGATGACGGCAGCGGTTATTCCAGTAGTTGCGATGATGCTGGCTGTACTCACCTGGCAATTTTTCGATAAAGCAAGAAGAGGTATGGGGTGGACGAACACTCTGATCATGACGGCAATTTTATTTATACTGTATTATGTTGTCCATGTACATCCAGGTATTTTAATTGGAGCTCTTCTGCTTATTGCCTTATTCAAAAAGGACAAAACTTCTGCAAATAAAGAAGGTAGTCCATCATGAAGTACTGGCACATATTTTTAGCATTTTTTATTCCTGGCATCCTTGGTTATGGTGGTGGCCCTGCCTCGATTCCGCTTGTTGAAAATGAAGTTGTCCGCCGTTATGGTTGGATGACAGTTCAGGAATTCAGTGAAATGTTGGCACTTGCTAATTCACTTCCCGGGCCAATTGCCACAAAATTAGCAGGGTACATTGGTTATGCAGAAGGGGGAATCCTCGGATCGGCTATTGGAGTGTTTGCCGCGGTCGCCCCGTCACTTATCATAATGATTTTACTGCTTGGTGTCTTATATAAATACAAAGATTCACCAAAAGTAAAACGCCTAACACTGTACGTACGCCCGGTAATTGCTATTTTACTTGGTGTAATGGCATGGCGATTTTTCCAAACATCATACGTAGGGATAGGTTTGTGGCAAGTGTTGTTGATTACCGTGTCAAGTTACTTGCTGATTGAACGAATGAAAGTGCATCCGGCATTTGTAATTGGTATCACACTCGTGTATGGCGCGTTCTTTTTATAACGGTATTGCATGGCGCCGGGCGTCAATCCGATTTTAGAGGATTGACGTCCAAAACATCGGCGCGAGAACCAAAACATCGGCGCGAGAACCAAAACATCGGCGCGAGAACCA